>NZ_JACLYY010000009.1:0-136363 GCF_016900595.1 Faecalicatena fissicatena | reverse complement strand
GGTCTGATTTCCGTTCTGAATATTTCTCTTAGAAATTTTCAGGGTCGTTGTCTATTGTTCAGTTATCAAGGTTCTTTTTGTCTTTTGCTGTCTCTCGCGAGTCAGCTTAAATATAATACCATCTCTTTTCTTCTGTGTCAATACTTTTTTTGAAGTTTTTTTATTTTTTCTCAACACTCAATCGATAGTATATTTACAATAGAAGAAACACAATATATTCCATTGTTTTCCTTCTTCAATAAGGCAAACAAAAAACCACTGAGCTTCTCAGCAGTTTTTGCCTAACGGAGAAAGAGGGATTCGAACCCTCGCGCCGGTTGCCCGACCTACACCCTTAGCAGGGGCGCCTCTTCGGCCTCTTGAGTATTTCTCCAGCAGAAGTTATTATACTAAACCCCCGCATGATTGTCAACGTATTTTTTTCTTATTCTCCAAAAACGCTTTTCTACTGTAATATAGGATAAAAGCAAGCGCTGTCAGTATCCAAGTTACCGGATAGCTGAATATAATGGCATTGATAGTAGGCGCTATTTCCATGGCTCCCACAAGCCAGGCAATCCGGAGAAGGCAAATTCCAACCAGCGTGATGATCATAGGTACGAGAACGTCTCCCACGCCCCTCATAGCACCCGCCAACACTTCGATGAACACGTAGACCACATACCACGGGGTGATGAGAAGCACCATCCGACTCCCAATCTCTATGACATTCTGATCGGACGTGAACATACGGAAAAGAGGAGTCCTCATTGCCACCAGCAGGATCACAATGACAGTGGACACAGCAAAATCCATGAGAAGGCAGATCTTTGTGCTCTTTTTTACTCTGTCCTTCTTTCCTGCGCCGTGGTTCTGTCCCACAAAGGAGGTGATGGCTATGCCGAAGGAGGTGCTGACCATCCAGAACACAGCATCCATCTTTCCAAAGGCGGACCAGGCTGCTGCCGTGTCTGTTCCAAAGGTATTCAGCGCCGCCTGGATGGCTATATTTGTAATGGCAAACAGGATAGACTCCACTGCTGTCGGTATCCCAAGCTGAAGCTGTGAGAAGAGAATAGACCATGTAAAGCGCATCCTCTTCAGTGTGATCCGCAGCGCCCCTCTGTCCCTGGCCAGCCGGATCGTAATGAGAACCGCGCTGAGCGCCTGGGAGAGAAATGTAGCTGCGGCAGCTCCCGCCACGCCCATCTCAAGTCCAGCCACAAACACAATGTCCAGCACAATATTTGCAAAGCAGCAGATAATCAGATAGTAGAGGGGCGTACGTGAATTTCCCGCCGCCCTCAGTATACTGGAGCCCATATTATATATGAAGGTAAAGGTGAGAGCCCCAAAATAAATGCGCAGATAGAGGATCGCATCCCCCATGATCTCCCCAGGTGTATTCATCCATTCCAGCATGGATGGAGTCAGGAAAATGCCTGCTGCCGTCAAGACAATTCCTCCTGCCACGGCCAGTACATACGCATTGTGTACAGCCCTGCTGACAGATCTTCTGTCTCTCGCACCGAAAAAGTGAGCGATAATGACGGATGCCCCTGAGGAGAGGCCTGTGAAAAAACCCACCACAAGACTGGCTATCTGAGCGGAGGAGCCGCCTACCGCAGCCAGCGCCTCTTTCCCCACAAATTGCCCTACTACCACTGTATCTACTGTATTATAAAGCTGCTGAAAAAAACTCCCCAGCATGATCGGGAAGAAGAAAATAAGAAGCTGCTTCCATATAACTCCCTCCGTGATCTGCCGGGAAGCATCTGTTTTTACAGACATATTAATCCCCTTTTATTTCGCATACTGACTGATAACCGCCTCGATCCGCTTCTTCACCTCCGCCGCTATCTCTGTGGTCTTCATATCCTTGTACTCCTCATAGTACATGGGCTCCAGGAAATGTACCTGGACTGTGACCGGGCTAATGGTATTAGTGTCAAAGGGCTTGAAGGAATCGATAAGGGCCACCGGGACAATAGGGCATTTGGCCTTTGTGGCAGATTTGAAGCTGCCTCCCTTGAACTCCCCGGGATGGTTGCCGTTCTTTGACCGTGTTCCCTCCGCAAAAATCAGATAGTTGCGTCCTTTTTTCACTTCCTCTGTCACGTGGATGATGACCTGCATGGCCTGGCGCACATCCTCTCTGTCCAGCATATAGGCCTTCATACAGGCAAAAACCTGCTTTAAAAACTGGATGTTTCCAATTTCTTTTTTCGCCACCACGGCAAAGGGTCTGGGGCAGGCCTCAATGATGGCCAGCACATCGTAAAGTCCCTGGTGATTAGGGAAAAACATAAATCCGTTCTCTTTCGGAAGATTTTCCACTCCAAAGGAGGCGATCTTTACATTGCCGCCCCGGTTTGCCCGTAGGGTGATATATTTCAGAAGGGCGTACTGCTCCTCATCCGTATATTTTTCTGTGTGTGCCGCGTGATAGCAGAGCTTGCACCACGCGTACGGAACGAGGAGGATGTTCCGGAAGATCATTAGTAATATCCTTTTCATTATCGTTAGCTCCTTCTATTTTATTTCCTGTATTCTCTGATGGCCGTCTCGTAAAGATTATTTCCCTGGCTGTCAATGACGACGATGACCGGGAAATTCTCCACCTCCAGGCGGCGTATGGCCTCTGTTCCCAGATCATCGTAGGCGATCACCTCTGATTTTTTGATACATTTCGACAGAAGGGCGCCTGCTCCGCCCACCGCCGCAAAATAGACACAGCCGTTGCGCACGATGGCATCCATCACATCCTGGGTCCTCTTTCCTTTTCCGATCATGGCTCCAAGTCCCAGATCAAGAAGCCTGGGAGTGTACCTGTCCATCCGGCTGGCCGTTGTAGGGCCTGCTGACCCGATGGGACGGCCTTCCCTTGCCGGGGAAGGGCCCATGTAATAGATAACCTGATCCTTTATATCAAGAGGAAGCTTTTCCCCTCTGTCCAGGGTCTCGTCCATCCTCTTGTGTGCTGCATCCCGGGCCGTGTATATGGTACCTGTAAGATACACATAGTCCCCGGATTTAAGCCCTGCTGCCTCTTCCTTTGTCATTGGCACATTCATATGTTTTTCCATATTTTCCGCTCTCCTGTTTCTTTGTATATGACCAGCTTTTATATTCCGTCTCCTATATTTCTCTCACTACATGCCGGTTTACATGACAGCAGATGTTCACAGCCACCGGCAGACCCGCAATGTGGGTGGGATAGGTGTTCACATTGACCGCAAAGGCTGTCGTGCTTCCTCCCAGTCCTCCCGGCCCGATGCCGAGACAGTTGATTTTCTCCAGCATCTCCTCCTCCAGCTCTTTCACCCACGGAATGGAAGAGTGAGAGCCTGCGTCCCTTGTCAGCGCCTCCTTTGCCATGAGGGCACATTTCTCAAAGGTGCCTCCCACGCCAACGCCCACAACCATGGGCGGACAGGCGTTGGGGCCCGCATCTTTGACAGCCGTCAGAATGGCGTTTTTCACTCCCTCCAGACCGTCCGCAGGCTTAAGCATGAAAACCCGGCTCATATTTTCGCTTCCAAATCCTTTGGGTGCCACCTTGATCTTTACTTTATCCCCTGCCACGATCCTTGTATGGATGACAGCGGGTGTATTGTCCTTTGTATTTTCTCTGAGGATAGGATCTCCCACAACAGATTTCCGCAGATACCCTTCTGTGTATCCCTGGCAGACACCCTCATTTACGGCATCCTCCAGAAGTCCTCCCTCCAGGTGCACATCCTGGCCGATCTCCAGAAAGACGACCGCCATGCCCGTGTCCTGACAGATGGGAATCATATCCTTGGCCGCAATCTCCAGATTTTCCCTGAGCTGTGCTAATATCTGTCTCCCCAGGGGCGCCGCCTCTGTCTTTGCCGCGCGATTCATAACAGCCTCCATATCCTCTGACAGATAATGGTTGGCCTCTATACACATTTCTTTAATGTTTTCTGTTATCTCACTTACCTGGACTGTCCGCATTGATTTCCTCCCAATGTAAATAGTGTAAGGGCGCCTCCGCCCGTATATTCCCTAACTAGTATACTGTCTTTATCCATATATTTCAATTCCAGTATTGACATTTTCCTACCCTCATGCTTTAATACATATATAGTTAATTACTCAACTAATTAACCACAACACCAATTAAGGAGGTGTCTATGGAGTGAATATCAATCCAGGCCAGGATAAGCCTATTTTTATCCAGATAGCGGAGGGAATTGAGGACGGCATCCTCACGGGGGCCTTTCCGGAGGAGTCGCAGATTCCGTCCATTACGGAATTCTCCGTGAATTATAAGATCAATCCGGCTACAGCCCTCAAGGGCATCAATCTTCTTGTGGACGACAACATTATTTATAAGAAAAGGGGAGTTGGCATGTTTGTGGCAGAGGGAGCTGTACAGAAGCTCAGAAAAAAGAGGCAGGACCATTTTTACGCGAACTATATAAGCAGCCTTGTGGACGAGGCAAAGAGGCTTGGCATCACAAGCGAGGATGTCATTGCCATGATCGAGAGGGGGTTTTCTAAATGAGAGGAATCGAAGTAAAAAACGTATCCAAGTCCTTTAAGGACACACAGGCTCTGCGAAATGTGAGCCTCACCTTTGAGGAGGGAAAAATCTACGGACTGCTGGGGCGAAATGGAGCCGGCAAATCCACTCTCCTCAATATCATCAGCAACCGGAAATATCCGAACGAGGGGTATGTGTCAGTGGACGGTGTTCCCGCGGCGGAAAACGACGAGGCTCTTAGGAAAATGTTCCTCATCAATGAGATGAACCTTTACCCGGAGAGCATGAGGGTAAGGGACGCCTTCAAGGTGACAAAGACCTTTTACCCTTCCTTTGACGAGGAGTATGCGCTGAAGCTTTCGGAAATGTTTGAATTGAATATAAAAAAGAAGATCAAAAGCCTGTCCACCGGTTACCAGTCCATCTTCCGAAATGTGCTGGCCCTGTCCGTGAATGTGCCCTACGTCTTTTTCGACGAGCCGGTTTTGGGACTGGATGCCTACCACAGGGATCTCTTTTACAGACTTTTGATTGAAAAGTACAGCGAGGAGCCGTTTACGGCGGTGATCTCCACCCACCTCATCGAAGAGGTGGCAAATGTCATAGAAGAAGTAATTATCATAAAAAAAGGTGAAATTCTGAAAAATCAGTCCAGGGACAGCATCCTGGAAAACAGCTGCACAGTGTCCGGAACCATCTCTCAGGTGGACGCCTATGTCTCCTCCCTGCCGGCTGGTGCGGAGGTGATCGGCTCAGACACGATCGGCGGGCTGAAGTCAGTCTACATCTGCGGCGATACGGGCTCTCGGATGCCTGAAGGTCTGGAGAGGTCAGCCATGGACCTGCAGAAGCTGTTTATCCAACTCACCTCTATGTAGCTGTATCTGATCTGAAAGGAGTGTTAAAGAGTATGAAAAAGATTTTGAAATATCAGTGTTTTGACCTTGCCAAGGCGCTTGTCGTCTACTATCTCGTCATCATCCTTATCATTGCTCTCGCTGTAGTCGGGCTGAACGTGACCGGCAGCACGAAGAGAGGCGGGCTTGGATTTTCCTCCGAGTTCTTCTGTTTCATCGTAGGGCTTTGCATGTTCCGGGAGTATTTCTACCTGTTTATGCAGAACAGCGTCTCCAGAAAGAAGATTTTCGCTGGCGCCTGCATGTGCCTTGTAGTCCTCAGCGCTGTCATGTCCATCATGGATGTGCTGGCCCTCCACGTGTTTGAGGCGCTGCCCGGCAGCAATATAACCTATATGACCCTCTCCTCCACACTCTACTATGGCTATATGACCAGTGCCGGCCCTGTGCTGCGCCTGCTGATAGAGCTGGTGATCACCTTCCTTCTCATGTACGCCTTCTTTGTGGTGGGGTATCTCATATCCATCTGCTTCTACCGCTCTCCCAAGTCCGGGAAGATCGGCATTGCGGTTGGGCTTCCCCTTCTGGTAGTCGGAGGCATCCCTGTCCTCATGGTGGCCTTCCCGGAAGTTTTTGCCAGACTGATGTCCCTCTTTCTCTTTTGCATGGGATATTCGGACACCTCCAACGGCAATCCCTTCATCGGGATGGTGTCGCTGACCGTCTTCTCCCTGGTCATTACTGGTATTAGCTACAGGGCTGTGAAAGGCGCCCAGATCTGAATTCTCACAAAATCATACAGATAGCCCTCCGGCTGATGATCAACATCGTATCCGGAGGGCTTTTTTACTGTAGGTTATCTTTTCTTTATATTTCAATCTCCTCCACAGCCCTCTGGACCTCTCCGATCTGCTCCTCTGTGATCCCGTCCACATGAAAGCCGCCGGTGCACACCACCGTGGCATTCCTGGACGCGGCCATCTTCTCTGCCAGGTACCGGCACAGATACTCGTCCTTGTGTCCTGTCACATTGATGACAGAGGCTGTGCTTCCAGGTCTCCCATCCCCCTTAAGGGAAGGGCGGGGAAGAGCCAGCACTGTACAGCCAATATGTGAACTGTCTCCTCCCTGGAGAAGTATATGATAATCTTTTCCAACCTTTGTAAACTTTATAGTTAATTTTGCAAAAGAGAGCTCTCTTTCTATCACTTTTTCTTCCATTTAAATTTTCCTCTAAGACATGCTTCTTCCGACTCTTCTGGCTAGATTCCCTCCCACCGGCGGTATCCCTCTGCCTCAATTCCAAAGGGCTCCACAAGCTTGGCGGCTATATGGTGTATCATATCCTGAATACACTCCGGCTTCTGGTAAAAGGTGAGCATAGGCGGAATGATCCGGACTCCCGGCATTCTGGACAGCTCATACATATTTCTCAGATGAATGGGGCTTAAGGGCGTCTCCCGTGCTGCCAGGACAAGAGACCGCTGCTCCTTGATGGTCACATCAGCGGCCCGGAGGATCAGGTTGTCCGCATAGCCGCCGCAGATGCCGGCCACTGTCTTCATGCTGCAGGGGACAATCAGCATCCCCGCCGTTCTGTAGGAGCCGCTGGCAGGCCCGGCCCCTGTTTCCTCCGGGCTGTACACCTGATCTGCCAGCTTCTCTATTTCTTCTTTTGTGCAGTCCAGCTCGTGCTCCATGGTGAGTACCGCGCTCCTGCTCATGATGAGGACTGACTCATACGCGGGCTCCTGACGGATCATCTGCAGACATTCCTGCAAAATCGGCATCCCACTTGCACCTGTAGCTGCAACGATAATTTTTTTCTTTCTCAATTCACTATTTTGCATCTTTCACCTATTTTTCTGGCTCTACGTCCATAAACCTTGCTCTCACGAACCGCTCCTTCTGATCGTAGGGTACTGTACAGTCAAAAATCGTCTTGCAGGCAATACCGTGATCCCTGATACTCGCCGAACAGGACGGGTCATTGGAGGGATCCAGCGGATGGCAGCGGACTCCTGGTATGGTAATAATGTCCGCATCTCCCTGAAACCTGGTGTTCATAGCCCAGAGCACATCATTGATGTCAAAGCAGTCCACATCCTCGTCCACAATGAACACATGCTTCAGTTCACTGAAGGCGGAGAAAGCAAGGAGAGCCGCCTGTCTCTGCCTTCCCTCATCACTTGGCGAGAGCTTCTGAAACTGGAGGACAGCCATATATTTTCCGCCTCCCGGAGAAGCGCAGTACACATTCTTCAGCCTTCCCGGCATGGCCTTCTCGATCATGCCGTAAATGCTGGCCTCTGTGGGGATGCCCGCCATGGACACGTGCTCCTCGCTGGGTCCAATGCAGGTCTGCATGATGGGATCCTTCCTGTGAGTCACGGCTGTCACCTTAATGAGCCAGCACTGGTCGCTGGCAGGGCCTTCCTTTGTAGGGCGCATCACAGTCCCTCCTGCTCCCACATGTCTGTACACGCCGGAGAGTTCGGCCATGGGCTCTACTTCCGCATCTGTCTCGATCAGCTGTCCCGGTATGGATTTCAGAAGCGCCAGTGCGCTGCGAAGATCGTTTACTTTATTTTCCATTCCATTTCCTCCTGTTCATCCTGCATTTAATTTCCAGCTCTATTTTATCTGCTTTTCTGTATCCTATCAATTCAATTTGTGGTACAATTAATTCCAAAACGGAATGAATAATTTTATGCATATACATTTACACAGATAGAGGAGAATTTTCATGACCTTTGATCAGATCCAAGATTTTATTGCGGTTGTAGAAAATAATACATTTTTTGAGGCAGCTGAAAAGCTCCACATCACCCAGTCCGCTCTCTCCAAACAGATCATGAAGCTGGAAAAAGAGCTGGATGTAAAGCTTCTCGACAGAAGCCGCCGCAGGGCATCTGTCACTGAGGCAGGTAAGATTTTCTATCAGGACTGTCTCAGGCTTTCGGATGAATATAAAAATTCGTTGGAGCACCTGGCTCCCTACCGCCACCTGAAAGAGCAGACATTGTGTCTTGGCACGCTCCCCATTCTTCCACAGTACCACCTGACTGGCAAATTCAGAGAATTTTCAGAAAAATACCCTGACATCCGGTTGACTCTCGAGGAGGTGGCGGAGCCAGACCTCCTTCCCGGACTTTTAAACGGGAAATATACTCTGATTATCTCCAGGAAAAATATGGTGGAGAATTTGCATGCTTCTGTCTTTCCCCTTGCGGATGACCACCTCTTTGCTGTCCTGCCGGACAGTGAGCCACTTTGTCGGAAGCTGGGCTTCTCGTCAGAGCTTTGCAGGGAGCTTTTTTCCCCATGTCCTTCTCCTCTTTCTCTTGACACTCTGGCGCAGATGCCTCTCATTTTGATGAACCGCTATACGTCCGTCTTTCAATTCTGCACCGGGCTTTTCCAGAGCCGCGGCATCCCTCCCACTATTGTCCGCACCGGAAGGGTGGAGTCCATCATAAGCGCCGTCTCCATCGGCGAGGGGGTCAGTCTCCTGCCCGGGAGTAATTTTGAAATTTTCCACCATGAAAACGTTCGTCTTGTTCCACTTAAGGAGGATACGGCTATTCCGGTGGTCATGTGCATGAAAAAGGGCGGACACATCACGCCCGCCCAGGAGAAATTAATTAATTTTTTTCAGAAACACTCTCCGGCTTAATCCTCTCCACCTTCGTGATCCACATCCCGGGGTGAGAGCCTGGATGCCTTCCACACGGAAAAGTTGTATTCTCTTGGACTTCTTCTGTCCATGTCCTGCTGTGCCCGCCTGAAATACTGCCAATGAATATTTTCCACCATTCTCTCTGTGTAAAGTCCGTCTGAGTAGTCCAGTTCTCCCACATTAATTTCTGCCAGAGCCGGCGCCGCGTCATAGGAGGATGTGTCCAGCATATAGACCGCATCAACAGCGGTCATCTGTTCCATCGTACGGATATTGTAGGATGCAGCCAGATAATCCGGATGCAAAAAGGACAGCAGGATATATCCGCAGGAGACGGTAGCTGTCACAAATCTGAATAACGAAAAATTTTCTTTATAAACAAAAATCACTACTCCCATCATCATGACCATATTTAGTATCAAAAACCAGAGCACAAGAATTCGAAGAAATGTCATGTGATACACACGCACATACATGAACATTCTGTACATGGCAGATACATTCATGATAAAGGTACATCCGCATATGATCGTCAGTATAATCTTTAAAATTCTGTTTTTCTGAAATGCATATACAACCGAAATAACAAGGATGAGATTGATGATGCCCACAAAAAGCAGCTGCCAGAATCCCTCCCGGGCATAGCTCGCGTATGTAACGCCATCCGGAAGTCCGCCCTCATTTTTCAAAAAAAGAACATAAATCTGGACGCAGCAGTACAGTACGTATACAGCAGCCAGGATTGCAGTAAAGGTGATGCCTGTGACCGCCTCGTAATTTTTCTTTTCCCTCTCCTTTTTCCTGCATCCTCCGGATGCAAAGGCGCAGAAGACGCCATAGATAAGCAGCACACCAAAGAGGGTCATGCACACCATTCCCACAACAGAGCTAATATTCAGGTTTTCCGGCATCCGGAAAATCTGTTCAAAAATACCTGCAAACACCCGGTCTGAGCTTGCAAGGAGCGGAAAGATGACCACAAGCAGAAGAGCCGCGATCGCAATCCCTGTCACCACGGAGCTCATTTTCTCCTTTCTCTTCCTTTCCTGATCACTTTCCTCCCCCATTTTCTCCATCATTTCCACACTTCCCTTTCTCCAGGTCTTGATGTGAAAGATATGAAAGGAATAGAGCACAGTCTTGACTCCCATGACCAGGATCGCTCTCAGGTAAGCAGAAAACTGCCACTCCTCATCTCCACAGAAGCAGCGGATCATTCCCGCCATAAAGAGGAGCATGATCCCCGTCCAGTTAAAAACCACGAGAAATCCCGAGTCCGTCATCACTGTGGAAACTCCAAGAAGGAGAATTCCCAGGCCATAGGGGAAAAATTCTCTCCTGCAGGACATCCCCAGTCTGTCAAAAAAGAGAAATGCAATTCCCACTGTCATGACCGCATGCAGTAAAAAAGCCATTCCGTTTAGATTTTTATAACAAAAGGCAGTAAACAGGACTCCATATAAAAGACTCATTCCTGCAAAATACCGATTATTTTCTACAAATTTACCTGCTTCGTCCATTCTTTTACTCCACCTCCTGCTCTTCTTCGTCCGGGACATATTTCAGAATATCTCCCGGCTGGCAGCCAAGCTCTCTGCATAGGGCATCCAGTGTTGTAAATCTGACTGCCTTTGCCTTGTTATTTTTCAGGATAGACAGGTTTGCCATGGTAATATCTATCCTCTCAGACAGCTCCTTGACTCCCATCTTTCTCTGTGCCATGACCACATCCAAATCGATCACGATCGCCATTTTTTGCCACCTCCTGCTGCTTATTCTCCGTTTCATTATATAGTCAGGTCATTTTCCTCCTTATACCGGACCGCCTCATCGAAGACCTGTGACAGAACCTGGCTGAACAGCGCTGCCACGAAAAAGATAACCACAATCACCACGGTCGCAATAGTGGGCACAAAGAACATTTCAACAAGAAACGCCGCTGAGATACAGAGACTGAAGCCTGTCATCAGTCGCAGGCTCTTCACGTTCGCATACACAAAGCAGGAGCCGTTTACCACAGTCCTCATCATCTTCCGAAGCTGCCCCACAATCAATATTCCGAATATTCCGGAAACTGCCAGCGTAAGCAGCATGGGAACATACTGCTCCAGTATAACAGCCTCATAGTACCTTCCCGCCAGCTTCAGCGTCCACGGAAGCGTCACCACAACTACAATTCCCGAATAAAACATAAAATCCAGAATCAGCTTTGTGGCCCTGACAATCTTTTCATTTCTCATACGTCTATCTCTCCCTTCCACATTTCTTTTTATCTTGATTTCCATTTTGACCTGTTACTTTCTAAGAGGAATATAACACATGATAGATTGAATTTCAATATTTATTTATTGTTTATCGATATTTTTTGGTTTCAATTGTAGATTAATTGCAACAATACAGGGGAGATGATACACAATAGGGCAGGGGTAACTGCAATTGGGGACGTAATATTTTTGCAAAATATTACGTCCCCAATTGCAGTTTTTCCCCCTCCGTCCTATAATATCTACAAAAGGAGGTTTTTTCTATGAATACATCGATCGATATGGAGAAATTGAGGGAAGATGCCGTACATATTTTCAACTCCGGCTTCACCTGTTCAGAGTCTGTTATCTACGCTATCAAGAAAAATTTTGAGCTTGAGATGTCTGACGACGCGATTGCCATAAGCTCCGGATTTCCGTGGGGGCTTGGCGGAGCGGGCTGCATCTGCGGCGCTCTGGCGGGCGGAACCATGTGCATCGGCTACTTTTACGGGCGCACAGAGCCGGGAGATCCCCGCAATCAGCTCTGCTTCAAGCTCTGCAATGAACTCCATGACTTTTTTAAAGAAAATTACGGAGCCGCCTGCTGCCGTGTGCTGACTAGGGGAATGGAAAAGCAGTCTCCTGAGAGAAAGGCACACTGCACAAAGATGGTTTCCGGAACGGTTGTAAAGACT
This sequence comes from Faecalicatena fissicatena, assembly GCF_016900595.1. NCBI lineage: Bacteria > Bacillati > Bacillota > Clostridia > Lachnospirales > Lachnospiraceae > Faecalicatena > Faecalicatena fissicatena. The sequence goes on along the minus strand of NZ_JACLYY010000009.1, from coordinate 124,394 downwards.
GCGGAAATCATTCTGGCAAACCTGAAGGACAGCAGGTTTCAGGACGTCTGTTAGTCAGACACGCAAATATAAAGGACTGGCACGAGCAATTCCCAATGCTGTGTCAGTCCTTTCATTTGTCTATTTCAGAGCTGTTTTTACAAATTGTTCTAGTAACTGCTCGCCCTTACTCATTTTCCTGCTCTTCAGTCGTCTCCTCTTCCTCCTCGTCGCCCTGTCTCACTTTCGCGATGCTGGCAACCTTATCATTTTCCTGTAAATTTATTAATTTTACACCTGAGGTTATTCTTCCAAGTATGGAGATGCTGCTGCACTTCATGCGGATCACGATTCCCTCTGTGTTGATGATCATGATCTCGTCCTCTTCATCCACAGCCTTGATGCCTACCACATTTCCGGTCTTCTCTGTGATCTTGTAGCACTTGACACCCTTGCCACCTCTGTTCTGGGGAGAAAATTCCTCCATAGCCGTGCGCTTGCCCATGCCCTTCTCAGACACGATGAGAAGGTGGCTTCCCTGGGAGTCAAGCTGCATGCCGATCACCTCGTCGTGGTCAGTCAGGTTCATTCCCCTCACGCCCATGGAGGTTCTTCCTGTGGGCCGCACATCTGTCTCATGGAAGCGGATGCACTGTCCGTACCTGGTGGCCAGGATGATATCCTTCTTGTCATCCGTGTATTTTACTTCGATCAGCTCATCGTCATCCCGCAGCGTGATGGCGGCAAGTCCGGTCTTTCTCACATTGGCGTATTCCTTCAGGGGAGTCTTCTTAACAAGCCCTTTCCTTGTAGCCATGAACAGATACTCACCGTCTCTGTACTCGTCTATAGGAATAACGGCTGTGATCTTCTCCTCCGGCTGAAGCTGCAGAAGATTGATAATGGCGGTTCCCCTTGCTGTCCTTCCCGCCTCCGGTATCTCATATCCCTTGATCCTGTACACACGTCCTGTGCTTGTAAAGAACATGATATAGTGGTGGGTGTTGGTCATAAAGAGCTCCTCCACATAGTCGGTATCAATGGTCTGCATGCCCTTGATGCCCTTTCCTCCTCTGTGCTGGGATTTGAACGTGTCCTCAGACATTCTCTTGATATAGCCAAGCTTTGTCATGGTAATGACCACATTCTCCCTTGGAATTAAATCCTCCATGGAGATGTCAAAAGCGTCGTATCCGATCTTTGTCCTTCTGTCATCCCCGTATTTCTCCTTGATAACCAGGATTTCCTCCTTGATGACGCCCAGAAGAACCTTCCGGTCAGCCAGGATTGCCTTCAACTCGCCGATTCGCTTCATCAGCTCATTGTACTCGTTCTCCAGCTTCTCTCTCTCCAGACCTGTCAGAGCCCGCAGACGCATGTCCACGATAGCCTGAGACTGTGCATCCGAGAGGTCGAAGCGCTTCATCAGCTCCTCCTTGGCTGCCTGCACATTGGCGGAGCTGCGGATGATCTGGATCACCTCATCGATATGGTCCAGGGCGATGAGCAGTCCCTTCAGAATGTGGGCTCTCTCCTCCGCCTTATTCAGCTCATATTTTGTCCTTCTCGTCACAACCTCTTCCTGGTGCTGCAGGTAGTAGTTCAGCATATCCAGAAGGTTCATGACCTTGGGCTCGTTGTTTACAAGAGCCAGCATGATCACGCCAAAGGTGTCCTGGAGCTGTGTGTGCTTGTAAAGCTGGTTCAGGATCACATTGGCGTTTGCGTCTCTTCTGAGCTCAATGCACACCCTCATGCCCTCACGGCTGGACTGGTCGCTGAGCTCTGTGATTCCATCGATCTTCTTGTCTCTTACCAGCTCAGCGATCTTCTCTATCAGCCTTGCCTTGTTCACCATGTAAGGGAGCTCTGTGACAATGATCCGGCTCTTGCCGTTCGGCATAGTCTCAATGTCCGTCACAGCCCGCACCCTTATCTTGCCGCGGCCTGTCCTGTAGGCCTCCTCAATGCCTCTTGTCCCCAGGATGGTGGCACCTGTGGGGAAGTCAGGTCCCTTGATGATCTGCAGGATCTCCTCGATAGTGGTGGTTCCCTTGTCCTCTATCTGATCGTCAATGATCCGCACCACCGCGTCAATGACCTCCCGCAGATTGTGAGGCGGGATGTTGGTGGCCATTCCAACTGCGATTCCCGAGGTTCCGTTTACAAGGAGATTGGGAAATCTGGAGGGGAGAACCGTTGGCTCCTTCTCCGTCTCGTCAAAGTTGGGGGTGAAATCCACAGTATCCTTGTTGATATCCGCTGTCAGCTCCATGGAAATCTTGCTCAGGCGGGCCTCCGTGTACCTCATGGCAGCCGCGCCGTCCCCGTCCACGGATCCAAAGTTTCCGTGTCCGTCCACAAGTGGGTACCTGGTAGACCAGTCCTGGGCCATATTTACCAGGGCTCCGTAAATGGAGCTGTCCCCATGGGGATGATATTTACCCATAGTGTCTCCGACAATACGGGCACATTTTCTGTGGGGCTTGTCGGGACCGTTGTTCAGCTCGATCATGGAGTACAGAATTCTCCTCTGCACCGGCTTCAGACCGTCTCTTACATCGGGAAGAGCTCTGGAAGCGATAACACTCATGGCGTAGTCGATATAAAATTTCTCCATTCTCTCTTTCAGATCTACTTCCTGGACCTTATCAAAAATATTATCTTCCATTGTCTTCTACCTTTCTATACGTCCAGATTTTGCACGTATTTTGCGTTTTCCTCTATGAACTCCCGCCTCGGCTCCACTTTGTCCCCCATCAGGGTGGTAAAGGTCAGATCCAGCTCGGATGTTGTCTCCTCATCCATAGTCACTCTCATGAGGATGCGGTGGTGGGGATCCATGGTGGTCTCCCATAACTGATCCGCGTCCATCTCTCCCAGACCTTTGTATCGCTGGATCTTGTTGTTGGTGTCACGTCCCACCTCACGGAGAATGGAATCCAGCTCCTCATCGCTGTAGGCATACCATACCTTTTTGTTCTTCTCCAGCTTATAGAGCGGGGGCTTTGCCAGATAGACATAGCCCTGCTTGATCAGCTCCGGCATAAACCGGTACATGAAGGTGAGGAGCAGGGTGCTGATATGGGCGCCGTCCACGTCCGCATCAGTCATAATAATGATCTTGTGATACCGCAGCTTGGAGATATCAAAATCGTCGTGTATGCCTGTACCGAAGGCCGTGATCATGGCCTTGATCTCCGCGTTGGCGTAGATTTTGTCCAGCCTTGCCTTCTCCACATTCAGGATCTTTCCTCGCAGGGGCAGAATGGCCTGGGTGGCTCTGTCTCTTGCCGTCTTGGCGGACCCGCCGGCGGAGTCTCCCTCCACGATATAGATCTCGCAGTTAGCCGGATCCTTGTCCGAGCAGTCCGCCAGCTTTCCGGGAAGGGACATGCCGTCCAGGGCTGATTTCCTCCTGGTCAGATCTCTCGCCTTTCTGGCCGCCTCCCTGGCTCTCTGGGCCAGGACGGATTTTTCCACTGTAGTCTTTGCGATGGCCGGGTTCTGCTCAAGGTAGATCTCAAGCTGTTTGCTGACCACATTGTCCACAGCTCCCCTTGCCTCGCTGTTTCCCAGCTTCTGCTTGGTCTGCCCCTCAAACTGGGGCTCCTCGATCTTGACGCTGACAATAGCAGTCAGACCCTCTCTGATATCCTCTCCGGACAGGTTGGGCTCGCTGTCCTTCAAAAGCTTATTTTTTCTCGCATAGTCGTTAAATGTTTTTGTCAGGGCGTTCCGGAAGCCCACGATGTGGGTTCCTCCCTCCGGTGTGGTTATGTTGTTTACAAAGCCGTAGGTGTTGTCCGTGTAGGAGTCGTTGTGCTGCATGGCCACCTCAACCTGCACGTTATTTACCGTTCCCTCGCAGTAAATGACATCCTCGTAGAGAGGCGTGCTGCTTCGGTTCAGGTAGGTGACAAACTCCTTGATGCCTCCCTCATAGTGGAACTCCTTCTCCACAGGTCCTTCCTCCGGTCTGTCATCCACAAGGATGATCTTCAGCCCCTTGGTCAGGAAAGCCATCTCCCGCAGCCTTCTCTTGAGCACATCAAAGTCAAAGACTGTCTCCTCAAAAATAGTGTCGTCCGGGAGGAAGGTAACCTTTGTACCGCTCTTTTCCTCCTCGCAGTCCCCCACGATCGCCAGCTCGTTCATAACCTTTCCGCGCTCATATCTCTGCTTATAGATCTTTCCCTCGCGGCAGATCTCAACCTCCAGCCAGTTGGAGAGGGCGTTTACGACAGAGGCTCCCACACCGTGGAGGCCGCCGGATACCTTGTATCCCCCTCCGCCGAACTTTCCGCCCGCATGGAGTACAGTGAATACAACCTGCACTGCCGGTATTCCTGCCTTGTGGTTGATTCCCACGGGAATCCCCCTTCCATTGTCCGTTACAGTAACAGAATTGTCTTTGTTGATCTGCACGCGGATCTTGTCACAGAAGCCTGCCAGAGCCTCGTCCACAGAGTTGTCCACGATCTCATAGACAAGATGGTGTAGCCCCCTTGCTGACGTACTTCCAATATACATTCCCGGGCGCTTTCTGACAGCCTCCAGCCCCTCCAGGATCTGAATTTCGTCCGCCCCATACTCGTGCTGTACCTTTTCTGTACTCATAATCTCCTCCTAGTTTTCCATAGTCACATGTCCCTGATGGACATGAAATACTTTGTTTATAGCAAATCGATGATTTACAAATTCATCTACACCTGTGCAGGTGATGAGAGCCTGTATATCGTGAATGTTGTCCAGTAGATAGTTTTGCCTGTATTTGTCAAGCTCAGACAGGACATCGTCAAGAAGCAGGATGGGCGTGTCCTTTGTAACAAGCCGCACCAGCTCGATCTCGGACAGCTTCAGTGAGAGCGCCGCCGTGCGCTGCTGTCCCTGGGAGCCGAATTTCCGGATATCGATGCCGTTGGTCATAAAGCAGATGTCGTCCCTGTGAGGCCCGCATCCGGTGCTGCGCATCCGCAGGTCCCTCTCCCTCCCTCTTCGCAGGGCCTCCTGGAGAGGCTGCCCCTTTGTGTCCGGCTCGTACTCCACCTCTATGTTCTCCTGTCCGCCAGTGAGTCTTCTGTGTATGTCAGAAATAATATCATTTACCTGGATCACAAATTTTTTTCTCGCCTTTATGATCTTCTCGCCGTACCCGGCCAGCTGCATATCCCAGATGTCAAGAGTTTCCGCAAGAGAACTGCCCGCCGCCTCCTGGCGGGCCAGATCCTTGAGCAGATGATTTCTCTGGTTCACGATGCGGTTGTAGTTTGATAAATTGCTCAGATATACTTTGTCGAGCTGGGAGAGCTCAAGATCTATAAATCTCCTTCTCTCCGAGGGCCCGTTTTTGATAATGTTCAGATCCTCCGGAGAAAAGAAAACAATGTTGACAATGCCAAATAGTTCACTGGCCTTGCGGATCGGCATCTTGTTGACTGCTATGCCCTTGGGACTGTTTTTCTTGAGATGGATGTCGATCTGATAGGGTATTCCCCTCTTCTCCACCACAGCCTCAATGTGGGACTCCTCCTGGCCGAAACGGATCATGTCCCTGTCCCTTGTGCCCCTGTGGGATTTGGTAGTGCCGCACATGTAGACGGCCTCCAGTATATTGGTCTTTCCCTGGGCGTTGTTCCCGTAAAAAATGTTGGTAGAGCCGCTCGGCTCCAGCTTCAGAAGCTCATAATTTCTGAAATCCTTAAGCTTTAAAGATCTAATCTTCAATTTTCACTTCTTCTCCGTTATAAGAAACAATGTCTCCCGGGTAGAGCTTCTTTCCTCGCCGTGTGTCTGTCTGGCCGTTCACCTTCACAAGCCCCTCCTGGATGACCTCCTTGGCCTCCACGCCGGACTCCACAAGACCGGCAGCCTTCAGGGCCTGCCCCAGCTTGATAAACTCATCTCTTAGATGTAAAACCTGCATAGTCTTCACTCCTAAATCGCGTTAAAATTGACAGGAAGGATCAGGTAGATATAGCTCTCTGTCTCGTCCTTGATAAAGCAGGGCGCCTTCGCGTTCATGAGATAGAGATCCACCTCCTCGTCATCGATGACCCTGAGGGCGTCGATGAGGAATTTGGGGTTAAAGCCGATCATCAGATCCTTTCCCTCCTTGGTGATCATGATGTCCTCGTTCATGGAGCCGAACTGAGATTTGATCCGCAGCTCCATCACGTCGTCTCCGATATTGATGATAATGGGCTTCTTGTCTCCCTCCTTGACGAGCAGAGTAGCCCTGTCGATACAGTTCAGGAAGTCTCTCTTGTTGATCCGCACCTTAGTCTCATAGTCGCTGGAGAGCATTTGATCGATCTTAAAATACTCTCCCTCGATCAGGCGGGACACGACAACCGTCCTGTCAAACTCAAACACAATATGATTGCCGGTAAAATACATGCTTACCTGGCTCTCCGCCTCGCCGGAGAGAATCTTGCTGATCTCCATGAGGGTCTTGCCGGGGACAACGATCTTGTGGTCCTGGCACTCCTCCTTCAGCTCGATCTTTCGTATAGAAATGCGGTGCCCATCCAGGGATACCACCCTGAGAACGCCGTCCTTGATCTCAAAGAGCTCTCCTGTCATGAGCTTGTTGCTCTCGTTGTCAGCGATGGAGAAAATAGTCTGGCGGATCACTTCCTTCAGGGTAAACTGGGAAATGGTCACTGTCTCTGTCTTTTCGATGACAGGGAGATAGGAGAAATCATCTCCGGATCTTCCCATAATATCGAACTTGGCCTTTTCGCAGGTGATGGTCATCTGATCCTTCTCATCTGTCTCTATAACAATATCGCTGTCTGGCAGCTTGCGGACGATCTCTAAAAAGATTTTTGCGTCTATGGCGATCATTCCGTGTTCTCTGATATCTCCGTCTATCTCAGTCTGGATACCCAGCTCCATATCGTTGGCCGTCAGCCTGATAATATCAAGTGTGGCATCGATCAGTATACATTCAAGGATAGGCATGGTCGTCTTGGACGGCACTGCCTTGGATACGATTCCGACTCCCTTTGCAAGATCTGCTTTGCTGCATATGATTTTCATATCTGTGTATAACTCCTTTCGCGCGCCTGTATATAGATAAATATATAATAGATTTTCCGTCTTCTCCGTAGTAGGGCTTGGGATAGAGTGGAAAAGTACCGCAAGCCCAGTGTCTGTAAGCATTACACGGTTTTGAAAAAATGGTGGAAACCATAAAATTTACATGTGGAAGGAGGTGGGAAAACTTTTTTGTGTTTTTGAAAAAGGAATGGTTGATTTCCACTGTACACATCCTGTCCACATGGTTTTTCACAGCCTTTCCACAGGTTGTCCACATTTATCCCCATCCTGTCAGTGTATCTGTGTATATCAGACAGGATTGATTTTTTTCTTTATAATGTCAATGGTGTTGCTGAGACTCTCGTTCTCCTTGATCTCAGCCTGGATCTTCTTAATTCCGTGGTTGATGGTGGAGTGGTCCTTTCCTCCAAGGACGATTCCCATCACCTTCAGGGAGGCTGTTGTCATCTCACGGCACAGATACATGAAGATCTGCCGGGGGATGGCGATCTCAGCCGTCCGCTTGCTGCTCTTGAGATCCGCGATGCTGATGCCGAAGTGCTCGGACACAACGTCCAGGATCAGCTCCGGCGTCACCTCTCTGTTGGCCTGGGAGGAGATGATGTCCTTCAGAGCCTCCGCAGCGAGGGGAATGTCGATCTGCTCCTGGTTGTTCTGGAGCTTGTAGAGGGCGATCAGCTTGTTCAGGGATCCCTCCAGCTCACGGATGTTCGTCTTTACATTGGTGGCGATGTACTCCAGCACATCGTCGGGAATATTGTACTTCTGCAGAGAGTCCATCTCGATCTTCTTCTGCAGGATGGCCATCCTCGTCTCGTAGTCCGGGGCGGAAATGTCCGCGATCAGTCCCCACTCAAAACGGGTGCGCAGCCTTGCCTCCAGTGTCTCGATGTCCTTCGGGGGACGGTCACTGGAGATGATGATCTGCTTTCCAGCTGTGTGGAGGTGGTTGAAGGTGTGGAAGAACTCTTCCTGCGTACTCTCTTTTCCTATAATAAACTGAATATCGTCTATCAGAAGAACGTCGTTGTTGCGATATTTATCGCGAAAATCCGACATGGAATTCTCCTTTGGATTTTTCAGCGCCTGGATCAGCTCGTTCGTAAATGTCTCGCTGGTCACATACAGAACCTTCTTTTTTGGATTTTTATCCAGTATAAAATGAGCCACCGAGTGCATCAGATGGGTCTTGCCCAGTCCCACGCCTCCGTAGAGGAACAGAGGATTGTAAACCTCTCCCGGGGACTCAGCTACTGCCAGGGAAGCGGCGTGGGCGAAGCTGTTGTTCCCGCCCACCACAAAGGTGTCAAATGTATATTTGGGGTTAAGCCCTGCCTTCTGAGCGGCCGTCTTTGTGCGTTTTTTCTCGGAAGCCTTGGAAGCCATCTCCATGATCTCGTCCAGGCGGTCGTCATCTTCCGACACAAGAACGACCTCGAATTCCTTCTCCGTGATCTCGGCAATGGAAACCTTCAGCGGGAGTCTGTACTTTTTATCAATGTACTCAACGCTGGCGTTCATATTGACAAGAATGAAAACCGTATGATCTACTACTTTATATACCTTCAGAGGCTTGATCCAGGTGTTGAAGGACACGTTGGAGAGCTCGTGCTCCACTCTGAGGTGTTCGATAATTTCCGGCCATTTTTCTTCTACGATGTTCATTACAAAATAACTCCTAATCTAACATACATTTCATGCATTGTATCATATGCTTATTCTAATCTATTTTACATCAAAATAAGGTATTAGGCAATGAGAAATCGGGGTGGATAAGTTTTTGAAAATGAAAAAATGCCTAAAACAGAGCCTTTCAGCTTTGAAATCCACACAAAAATTGCTGTTATCCACATAATTTTGAAAAGATATCCACATTTTGTTGATAACTTTTCTTTCTATATTATATAATGCCAGGCGCAAAGGGGCTGAACCAGGATGAGCCCGCCAGGAGGCCGGCGAAAGGAAAAACTTCATGAAATCATCGGTTTTGCTTGACTTCACGGGATTTATTGAATATAATCAAAACTGATGTCTAAGAAAAGTGCGGGAGTATTCCTGTGTAAAATATAAGGGAGGTGGATATCTATGAAAATGACATTCCAGCCAAAAAAGAGACAGAGAGCCAAGGTTCATGGTTTCAGATCCAGAATGAGCACAGCAGGCGGAAGAAAGGTTCTTGCTGCAAGAAGAGCTAAAGGAAGAAAAAAATTATCAGCGTAGGCCGCATTATTGTGGCCTTTTCTTCTCTTAAAATCAGGAGATGAAAATGAAATTTTCCGAATCACTGAAAAAGAACAGAGATTTTCAGCATGTCTACAAAAACGGAAGATCCAATGCCAACCGGTATCTGGTCATGTATGTAACAGATAATGGTCTTGAAAAAAACAGATTGGGGATCTCCGTCAGCAAGAAGGTTGGCAACAGTATTGTCAGGCACAGACTGACAAGGTTGATACGTGAAAGCTATCGTCTGAATGAAGAATTGTTCCCATGCGGTAAAGATATAGTGGTCATAGCCAGAGCGGCGGCGAAAGGGAAAGGCTGCCGTGAAATTGAAAGCGCACTCCTGCATCTGGGGCGCCTTCACAGGATGATACAGATAAATCAATAAAATAAAACGGAGTGATGTATCGTGAAAAAGATTTTGATAGGTCTGGTGAGAGTTTATCAGAAATATCTGTCTCCTCTCAAGGGACATTCCACTTGTATCTATTTTCCTACATGCTCCCAGTATGCGGTGGAGGCAATCGAAAAGTACGGGGCGCTCAAGGGAGGGCTTCTGGCTGTCTGGAGGATACTCCGCTGCAATCCTTTTTCAAAAGGAGGCTACGATCCGGTTCCGTAGCCAGCACAAAATAACAGGTAAGAAAATGCAGGCCGGGGTGATTTGACCCTTGCGAACGGAGGAAAAGAAAATATGGAAGGTGTAGTATTGACAGCCGCGAACTGGCCCATCATAGGGCAGATCGCGGATCTGCTCGGTATAGTCATGAATTTTATCTATGAGATACTGGATAAAATTCTCCCCTCAGACGTAGGTCTGGTAGGATTGTCGATCATTCTGTACACAATACTCGTGTATATGATCATGATGCCGCTTACCATTAAGCAGCAGAGAACATCCAAGATGACTACGGTCATGAACCCTGAACTTCAGGCAATCCAGAAAAAGTACAAGAACAAGAGAGATCAGGCATCCCAGATGAAGATGCAGGAGGAGATGCAGCAGGTATATGACAAATACGGAACATCCATGACAGGAGGATGTCTCCCCATGCTCCTGCAGATGGTACTGCTGTTCTCACTGTACCCGGTGGTTTACCAGATGGAGAAATATGTACCTGCCATCAAGGACGCTCCGGCGGATGTGCAGAAATTCCTGACCATTCCGGATTTGTCCCTGTCACCTATGCAGATGTTTGCTGACAGAGCGCAGATCTCTGAGCAGTTCGGCGTGTCGGCAGTGGTACTTGTCATCACAGCTATCGCCCTTCCGGCTATATCTGTCCTGACACAGTTCCTGAGCATGAAGCTCTCACAGGCTCTCTCTGGACAGGCTATGGACAAGGACAACCCGATGTACAGCACCATGAGGACAATGAACATTACGATGCCTCTGTTCTCACTGTTTGTCGTTGTATCACTTCCGGCTGGTCTCGGTCTTTACTGGATCATCAGCGCCGTGGTAAGATGTCTGCAGCAGATATTTATCAACAAACACCTGAAGAAGATATCTGTGGACGAGCTCATCGAGAAAAATAAAGAGAAGGCTGCCAAGAAGCGTGAGAAGAGGGGCGAAAGGGCAGAGAAGATCAATGCCATGGCCCAGACAAACACGAGAAGCATCCAGAGCAAGGCAAAGACATCTGTACAGACAGACAAGGCGAAGGAAGAGAAGCTTCAGAAGGCTGCCAACAACAAAAACACGGCAAAAGAAGGAAGTCTTGCTTCCAAGGCAAATCTGGTCAAAAAGTACAACGAAAATAATTAGAACATAAGAAGGGACTTTTTCTTAGATGAAGAGGTCCCTCTAAGTGGATATAGGGAGGGAGAACATAATGGAAGGCAGACGCACAGAAGAGATTACAGTATCGGCAAAGACACTGGATGATGCCATCACAGAGGCTCTTGTTCAGCTTGGAGTGACAAGCGACAGACTGGAATATGATGTCATTGAAAAGGGAAGTCCCGGATTTCTCGGAATTGGCATGAAGCAGGCTGTGATCCGGGCCTGGAAAAAGGAGGATCCCCAGGAGGAGACTGTGGACGAGATCGCGGAGGAGCTTATAAAAGAGGCGGTTCCAAGCGATATCACTCTGGACGTAAAAGAGGAAAAGGAGTCGAAGAAGCCTGGAAGAGAAAACAGAGAGCCAAAGAAAGCCCCTCAGAAAACAGGCAAGAAGGAAACAAAAAAAGAGTCAAAGAAAGAAAATAAATCCGAAGATAAGCCGGCGATCAAACGCGAGACAGAGCTTGCAAAGGTGGAGGACGTTACCATCAGTGAGTGTGAGAAATTCCTTCACAGCGTTCTTGAGGCTATGCACATGGATGTGGAGCTCCACTCTGAGCTTGACGAGGAGGGCGCTCTTGCCATTGATATGAAGGGTGACAACATGGGAATTCTCATCGGTAAGAGAGGACAGACGCTTGACTCCCTCCAGTATCTTACAAACAGGGTTGCCAACAAGATGCAGGCCGGCTATGTGAGAGTGAAGCTGGACACAGAGGATTACAGAAGGAGAAGAAAAGAGACTCTTGAAAATCTGGCAAAAAACATTGCCCACAAGGTGAAGAGAACAAGAAAGCCGGTTACTCTTGAGCCAATGAATCCCTATGAGAGAAGGATCATCCACTCTGCTCTGCAGGGAGACAAAAATGTAACAACACACAGCGAGGGCGAGGAGCCTTACCGCCGCGTAGTAGTGACACTGGTGAGAAAATAAAAAGAAGGCAGAGGTTTTAACCTCTGCCTTTTTAACTCCGGGGAAAGGAGAAACGAGGATGTACAGTGAAAGCAGTACCATCGCCGCCATATCCACCTCCATGTCCGAGGCTGGCATAGGGATTGTAAGGATGAGCGGGGAGGAGTCATTTGAGATTGCGGACAGGATCTACAGAGGAAAAAGGAACAAGAAGCTCTCAGAGCAGAAATCCCACACGATCCACTACGGGTATATAGAGGAAGACGGGGAGACCATAGACGAAGTCCTTGTCATGCTCATGAGAGGGCCTCACACCTTTACCGGCGAGGACACAGTGGAGATCAACTGCCACGGCGGAGTCTACGTCCCCCGAAGAGTGCTGGAGGCGTGTCTGCGGGGAGGGGCCAGGCCGGCCCAGCCGGGTGAATTTACAAAGAGAGCCTTCCTGAACGGCAAGCTGGATCTCTCCCAGGCGGAGGCGGTCATCGACGTGATCCAGTCCCGGAATGACTACGCTCTGAAGAGTTCTGTCAGTCAGCTGAAGGGAAGCGTGAAGAGGAAGGTGGAGGAGATACGCAGCAAAATCCTCTATCACACTGCCTTCATTGAGTCTGCCCTGGATGACCCGGAGCATATCAGCATAGACGGGTACGGACAGACTCTGGAGAGGGATGTTGAGGAGCTGCTGGATGAAATTCAGAGACTTCTGGACTCTGCGGACGACGGCCGTATCATGAAAGAGGGAGTGCAGACCGTGATCGTGGGAAAGCCCAACGCGGGAAAGTCCTCCGTACTGAATATGCTCCTGGGAGAGGAGAGGGCCATCGTCACAGATATAGCCGGAACTACCAGGGATATCCTGCAGGAGCACATGAATCTGCACGGTATTTCCCTGAACATTGTGGATACGGCGGGGATCAGAAAGACCGACGACAAGGTGGAAAAAATCGGTGTGGACAGAGCCCTGAGCCAGGCCAGGGAGGCGGATCTCATCATTTACGTGGTGGATTCCTCCCTGCCCCTGGATGAAAACGACCGGAAGATCTTCCGGTTTATCGCCGGAAAGAAATCCATCATTCTTCTCAATAAATCGGACCTGGCACGAAGGACAGGAGATGAGGAGATCCGGCAGATGTGCAGGGAGCAGGGAATGGAAGAGCCCCCTGTCCTGTCTGTCTCCGCAAAGGAGGAAGAGGGGATAGAGGAGTTGGAGCAGGCTGTGAAGGAGATGTTCTATCACGGCGACATTTCCTTTAACAGTGAAGTGTATATCACAAACGCAAGGCAGAAGCATGCGCTGGAGAGCGCACGCCAGAGCCTGGAAAAGGTATTGGAGAGTATTCATATGGACATGCCGGAGGATTTTTATTCTATAGATCTGATGGATGCCTATGAGTCTCTTGGAACGATCACAGGAGAGACAGTAGGAGAGGATCTTGTCAATGAAATTTTCAGTAAATTCTGTATGGGAAAATAAGGATCACTATGACGTGGCGGTTATCGGGGCCGGCCATGCCGGCTGTGAGGCTGCCCTTGCCTGCGCGAGGCTCGGGCTTCGGACCATTGTGTTCACGGTCAGCGTGGACAGCATTGCCCTCATGCCCTGCAATCCGAATATAGGGGGAACCTCAAAGGGACATCTGGTGCGGGAGGTGGACGCCCTGGGAGGAGAGATGGGAAAGGTCATTGACCGCACTTTTATCCAGTCCAAGATGCTCAATAAGTCAAAGGGCCCTGCCGTTCACTCTCTTCGGGCTCAGGCCGACAAGGCCCTCTACAGCAGGACTATGCGCCAGGTTCTGGAAAATCAGGAGAACCTGGAGATCAAGCAGGCGGAAGTGGTGAACATCCTGACAGAGGATGTGGATGGCAGAAAAAAAGTGACCGGCGTGCAGACCTACTCCGGCGCCATTTTCCGGTGTCAGGCAGTCGTGCTCTGTACAGGCACCTACCTGAAGGCCAGGTGTATCTATGGGGATGTGAGCACCAACACAGGCCCCAATGGCCTCCAGGCCGCCAACTATCTGACAGAGTGCCTGAAGGAGCTGGGCATAAGGATGTATCGCTTCAAGACAGGGACTCCTGCAAGGATTGACAAAAATACAGTGGATTTCAGCAGGATGGAGGAGCAAAAAGGGGATGAGAGGATTGTTCCCTTCTCCTTCACGACAGATCCGGACAGCATCCAGAAGGATCAGGTCTCCTGCTGGCTCACCTACACGAATGAGAAGACGCATGAGATTATCAGGAAAAATCTGGACAGATCACCCCTGTTTTCCGGCATGATAGAGGGAACCGGACCAAGGTACTGTCCCTCCATCGAGGACAAGGTGGTGAAATTTGCGGACAAAAACCGGCATCAGGTCTTCATAGAGCCGGAGGGACTGGAGACAAACGAGATGTATATAGGCGGTATGTCCAGCTCTCTGCCGGAGGATGTGCAGTATGAGATGTACCGCTCTGTCCCCGGACTTGAACATGCCAGGATCGTGAGAAACGCCTACGCCATTGAGTACGACTGCATTGACGCCAGGCAACTTCGTCCCACCCTGGAATTTCGCGCCATAGACGGACTTTTCAGCGGCGGTCAGTTCAATGGCAGTTCCGGCTACGAGGAGGCGGCGGCGCAGGGACTTCTGGCGGGCATCAATGCGGCCAGGAAGCTGCAGGGGAAAGAGGGCATTATCCTGGACAGGGCGGAGGCCTACATCGGTGTGCTTGTGGATGACCTTGTCACCAAGGAGAGCCATGAGCCCTACCGGATGATGACCTCCAGGGCAGAGTACCGCCTTTTGCTCAGGCAGGATAACGCGGACCAGAGACTGACCAGGAAGGGCTACGAGATCGGTCTCATAGACAAGGCGAGATACGACAGGCTGCTGAAAAAGGAAGAACTTATCCGCAAGGAGACGGAGCGCCTGAAGAAGACCTATGTGGGAACTACGGAGGAGGTACAGAATCTTCTGGAGGAACACGGGAGCACACCCCTCACATCCGGCTGCAACCTGGCGGAGCTCATACGTCGGCCAGAGCTGTCCTACGAAATCCTCACTCCTCTGGACAGTGACAGACCAGAGTTCCCCGATGACCTTAGAGAAGAGGTACAGGAACAAGTTAACATAAATATAAAATATGAGGGATACATCTCCAGACAGAAAAAACAGGTAGAGCAGTTCAAAAAGATGGAGAACAAGAAAATACCGGAAGATATCGACTATGACAAGGTGAAAAGCCTGCGCATAGAGGCCGTGCAGAAGCTGAAGGAGTATCAGCCCGTGTCATTAGGACAGGCATCCCGCATATCCGGGGTCTCGCCGGCGGATATTTCCGTGCTTCTTGTCTATATGGAGCAGTTGAAAAGATAGAGAGTAATAACAGCAGGAGATTTTATGGAAGAGAGAATATTTGATAGAAAACTGAATCAGCTTGGGATCGTCCTGACGGAGGAAATGAAGGAGCAGTTTGACAGGTATTATGAGATGCTTGTGGAGTGGAACAAAGTGATGAATCTTACAGGGATCACGGACTATGACGAGGTAAATGACAAGCATTTTCTTGACAGCCTGGCTATCGCGAAGGTGCAGGATATGGGGAAGATATCCACAGTGATTGACATTGGAACGGGAGCCGGCTTTCCGGGGATTCCCCTGAAGATCGTTTATCCCCACCTGAAGGTCACACTTCTGGACTCTCTAAACAAGAGAATTAAATTTTTGAACTGTGTGATCCAGGAGCTTTCTTTGGAGAATATCACTGCTCTTCACGGAAGAGCGGAGGATTATGCGAAAAAGGCAGAGTACAGAGAAAGCTATGATCTCTGCGTGTCCAGGGCAGTCGCCAATCTGGCAACTCTCTCAGAGTACTGCCTTCCCTATGTAGAGAAGGGAGGGCTCTTTATCTCCTACAAATCCGGGGAGATCGATGAGGAGCTGCAAAGGTCGGAAAAGGCGTTTTCCATCCTTGGAGGAAAGGTTGAGTCGGTAGAGAAATTCTGCCTGCCGGACAGTGATATTGCCCGATCCTTTGTGAAAATCAGAAAAGAAAGAAATACTCCCGGTAAGTTTCCCAGAAAAGCCGGACTTCCTGCAAAAGAACCGCTGCACTAGCAGCGGTTCTTTTTATATCTATACTTATATATTTACCTCTATCCTATACTTTTCTCTATTCTATATTGAGGCAGATCTTTATTTGTTCCAGCAGCTTGTCTGGCGTCTCAAGCTGCGGCAGATACCCGGCTTCTGAAAGGCTGAATATCTCGATTGAGGGGAGAAGCTTTTGATATTCTTCAGCTTCGCTTTTATTCTTCTCGTCTGTCCCTGTTATAATAAATATGCTGTTGGAGAGATCCTTCAGATACAGCATTATATTTGCAGTCAGATAATTTCCGCTGAGGCTTGCAAACAGATACTTGGATGATGAATTTCCATAGTGAGCGGTCTCGTAGTAAGTCATAATATCTTCGTGTCTGATTTTACTCTTATCGAAGAAGTAGTGTTCTCTGAAAAGCTTCTCTATATTATCCTTTCTGACAAGTATGTTGTAGAGAAGGGTTCCAACAAGAGGCAGGAGAATGAGTTTTGTCAGTATACGACTCCTGTTGGTAGGAATATGGGCTGTCGTATATATATCAGCTGGGTTTATCATAATAATATTGCCGATGATATTGCTGCTGTTTTGACAGGCACCCAGAATAAAGGAGGAGGATTGTCCGGTTACAATCACATCACTCTTCTCTTTTATAATGTTTTTGATAAAGTCGTTAACGAGTTGCACATACAGATAGTTTGTGTATGTGAGATTGGGCTTTTCAGAGCGCCCGCACCCAAGGAGATCCAGTGTATAAACAGTCCTGCTCTCTGAAAGAGTCTTGACAATATTTTTCCACTCGTACTCTGAACTTGAGGTGTTTAAATCATGTATAAGCAGTACAGGAGTACCCTGTCCCTGTTTTGTGTAAAATATTTTGCCAAATTTCCAGTCATAATAAGTCTCGGTTTCGGGTTTAAGTAAATGATCTATTGTAGCCGAAATATATATTGCCTTATTTATAAGATGTATGCCAACGGAAGTTGCCCCGGCAAGAACAGTTGTAATAGTAAGGACCTTTTTCCAACTCATGAGAATTCTCCTTTCCATGATTATACTAATAGTTTATCATATCTCAGGACAGAACTAAAGGAATATCTGAATAAAATGTTTCACGTGAAACATCAGAACCTGCTGTTTGAATTTTAGACTTAACCAGAAATAAAAAATATCCAAAAGCAATATGTTTCACGTGAAACATTTATGGAAAACAGAAAAAATATGTTTCACGTGAAACATATTCTGGAATATGGAAGAGAAAGGTGATATACTATTAATAATCACTGAGAGAGGTAAAACAAAATGGGAAGAATAATAGCAATCGCCAATCAGAAAGGCGGAGTTGGAAAAACAACAACAGCCATCAATCTTTCAGCATGTCTTGCGGAAAAAGGAAAAAAAGTTCTTTCAATCGATATGGATCCCCAGGGGAATATGACCAGCGGATTGGGCGTTGACAAAGACAGCGTTGAAAAGACAGTGTATGATCTCATTATAGGTGAAGCACAGATAGAAGAGATAATCTGCAAGAATGTATTGGAAAATCTGGATGTTCTGCCGACAAATATAGATCTTTCAGCTGCTGAGATAGAATTGATAGGTATTGACAACAAGGAATACATCATTAAGAATGAAGTTGATAAAGTAAAAGACAACTATGATTTTGTTATTATCGATTGTCCGCCTTCCCTGAGTATGCTGACGATCAATGCGATGACGACGGCAGACTCGGTACTTGTACCTATTCAATGTGAATACTATGCACTGGAAGGTTTGAGCCAGCTCATACATACGATAGAGCTTGTGAAAGAACGTTTGAATTCAAACCTGGAAATAGAAGGTGTCGTATTTACAATGTATGATGCCAGGACAAATCTTTCTCTTCAAGTTGTTGAAAACGTGAAGGATAATTTAAACCAGAATATCTACAAGACGATTATACCAAGAAATATTCGGCTGGCAGAGGCGCCCAGCTATGGTATGCCTATCAATCAGTATGACCCAAAATCATCCGGAGCTGAGAGCTACAGACTTCTTGCGGATGAAGTGATAGAGAGAGAAGAGTAGCACTAAAAAAGTGGAGGAAACATATGGCGGCAAAAAGAATGGGGCTGGGAAAAGGGCTGGATAGTCTGATCCCAGATAACAAATCTGCGAAGACGCCGAAGACGGAAAAAAAGAAGGCAGAGGAGACCGCAGAACTGAAAAGCGGCGAGCAGATGATGAAGATCAATATGGTGGAGCCTAACAGGGATCAGCCGAGAAGAAATTTTGAGGAGGATGCGCTCCTTGAACTGGCTGACTCCATTAAACAGTACGGTGTGCTCCAGCCTCTGATCGTCAGAAAGAGAAATGATTACTATGAGATCATTGCGGGCGAGAGAAGATGGCGGGCCGCAAAAATGGCGGGAGTAAAGGAAGTTCCTGTCATTATAAAAGAATATAATGAGCAGGAAATCCTGGAGATCGCGCTCATTGAGAACATTCAGAGAGAAAACCTCAATCCCATCGAGGAAGCTATGGCCTTTAAAAAACTCCTTGAGGAGTTCAACCTGAAGCAGGATGAGGTGGCGGAGAGAGTCTCAAAGAGCAGAACGGCTGTCACAAACTCTATGCGTCTTCTGAAGCTGGATCAGAGAGTACAGCAGATGATCATAGACGATATGATCAGCACAGGGCATGCGAGAGCGCTTCTCGCCATCGACGACCCGGAGCAGCAGTATGCACTGGCCAACAAGATCTTTGATGAGAAGTTGAGCGTCCGTGAGACTGAAAAGCTTATCAAGGAGATCAAAAACCCGAAAAAGCCCAAAGAAAAGAAGGCTGTTGAGAACGCCTTCATATATGAAGACATAGAAGATAAGATGAAGCAGGTACTGGGAACAAAGGTTCATGTGGCGTCAAAGGGAAAAGGAAAAGGAAAAATAGAAATAGAATATTATTCGGACAAGGAATTAGAACGCATGTTCGACATGATCATGTCCATAGGAAAAGGAGAACAGATTTAATGGAAAGCGCAATCTTGGCAAAATTGGGGATTGATCCGGCATTTATCTTTCTTTTTATGCTGATACTGATCATTGCCCTTTTTGTACTGTACGTGAATGTCAGTATGAAATATGACCGGCTGAAAAACAGCTACAACTCGTTTATGAAGGGGAAAGATGGAAAGACTTTAGAGGAGAGTCTCCTCTCCAAATTTTCTGAGATAGACGGGCTTGCAAAGCTCACTAAGCAGAACAGACAGGATGTCAAGGACATTTACCGCAAGATGGAGAAGGACTTCAAAAAAGTCGGCATCGTCAAGTATGACGCATTTAACGAGATGGGCGGCAAACTGAGCTTTGCCCTGGCCATGCTGGACGGGAACAACAGCGGATGGGTGATCAACGCCATGCACAGCAGAGAAGGCTGCTATACCTATATAAAAGAGATCGTCAAAGGAGAGAGCTACGTGGAGTTGGCAGAAGAGGAGACGGAGGCTCTTGACCGCGCGATCTTCAGCGAGGCCTACAGCATGGATGTAAAGGAAACAAAGGACAACAAGAAGAGAACGAATAAGAGTGAAAAGGATGAGGTGTAAGAAATGCTTGATATCAAATTTGTAAGAAATAACCCGGATGTAGTAAAAGAGAATATAAAAAAGAAATTCCAGGATGAGAAGCTTCCCCTTGTGGATGAGGTTCTGGAGCTGGATAAGAGAAACAGGGAGATCAAGCAGGAGGTAGAGGCCCTGCGAGCTGAGAGAAACAAGATTTCAAAGGAAATCGGCGCCTGCATGGCACAGGGAAAGAAGGAGGAGGCCGAGGAGCTGAAGAAAAAAGTCCAGGTCAACGCCGACAGAGTGGAAAGCCTTTCTGCTGAGGAGAAGGATGTGGAGGCAAACATCAAAAAGATCATGATGACTATTCCGAATATCATCGATCCCTCTGTACCTATCGGAAAGGATGACAGCGAGAATGTGGAGATTGAGAAGTTCGGCGATCCGGTAGTTCCGGATTTTGAGATTCCTTACCATACAGATATCATGGAGAGCTTTAATGGCATCGATCTGGAGAGCGCCGGAAGAGTGGCCGGAAACGGTTTCTACTATCTAATGGGAGACATCGCCAGACTTCACTCCGCAGTCCTGGCCTATGCCAGAGATTTCATGATTGACAGAGGATTTACCTACTGCGTTCCTCCTTTCATGATCAGAAGCAATGTAGTGACAGGCGTTATGAGCTTTGCCGAGATGGATTCCATGATGTACAAGATCGAGGGAGAGGATCTGTACCTCATCGGTACAAGCGAGCACTCCATGATCGGAAAATTCATCGACACGATGCTGGAGGAGGATCAGCTTCCGCAGACCCTCACATCCTACTCACCCTGCTTCCGCAAGGAGAAGGGAGCACACGGCATCGAGGAAAGAGGTGTCTACAGGATCCATCAGTTTGAGAAGCAGGAGATGATCGTTGTCTGCAAGCCCGAGGACAGCATGATGTGGTATGATAAGCTGTGGCAGAACACAGTGGATCTGTTCCGCTCTCTTGATATCCCCGTGCGCACGCTGGAGTGCTGCTCCGGCGACCTGGCGGATCTGAAGGTGAAATCCTGCGACGTGGAGGCGTGGTCCCCGAGACAGAAAAAATATTTTGAGGTAGGAAGCTGCTCCAACCTTGGAGACGCTCAGGCCAGAAGACTTGGCATCCGCGTAAAGGGAGCAGACGGAAAATATTTTGCCCACACACTGAACAACACAGTAGTAGCGCCGCCGAGAATGTTGATCGCCTTCCTGGAAAACAACCTGCAGGCAGATGGCTCTGTGAGAATTCCGGAAGTGTTGCGTCCCTACATGGGCGGCCATGATAAGATTGAAAAGAAAAAATAAAGGTGACAGATGCATAAATATTTAAGGTCAATTGGTTATGGCTGTATCAGGTCAAGGACAGAATTAAATGAATTTCTGAAGAGGATAGAAAGCGACTATACCTGCCATGAACTGGTTTCTCTTGACGAGGAAGCAGACTTCTGCGAATATCAGAGAGAATGTGGGGCAGGTATAGGAGTTGCCGTGTGCGGGGATATGGATATGCGCGAGACATTTTACAGACAGTACTATTATCCCTATTTCATCGGAAGCGGCATCTCCTCCTACGCGGACATCGTCGTCGAGAAGCGGATGGACCGGGAGGCCTATGTGGGAATCTGCGAGGATGTGAAGGTGGGCGTCAGCCTGATCTTCCACCTGCAGAACACTGTGGAGTACATCGAAGAGAGACAGCTCTCCGGAGACAGACTGAAGTTTGGCTCCGTGACGCTGGCGGGACTTTGCAATTCCGGCACCGTCCTTCTTCCTGTCATGAAGAGCAAGGAGATGGAGCAAAGAAGGCGGGAGGAGTCCCGAAACCGGATGATGCTCCTGAGCGCGGCCAGAAACGGAGACCAGGCCGCCATGGAGAGTCTGACTCTGGACGACATTGACATCTATACAAAGGTTTCCAGGCGGCTTGTGACAGAGGATGTGTTCAGCATCGTGGACACCTATTTCATGCCCTACGGGGTGGAGTGTGACAGATACTCCATCCTGGGGGAAATCCTGAGTGTACATAGGATCCAGAACCAGGAGACAGGGGAAGACCTCTATGTCATGAAGCTGGATGTGAACGAGCTGGAGTTTGACGTCTGCGTGCCGGCAAAGAATGTCTTCGGCGAACCGGCCCAGGGACGCCGGTTTAAGGCGAACATGTGGCTCCAGGGAAGGATCAATTTCTAGAAATTGATCCGGAAATTGAAAATAACTGTTGATTTTAGACCTGCAAGATGCTAAAATATCTAAGTACGGTATAAATACAGTTATGTTCCCTTAGTAAAATGGATATTACGGATCCCTCCTAAGGATCAAGTGCAGGTTCGATTCCTGCAGGGAACGGGATGAGGACAGAGCTTCTGCGTTTGTGGGGGCTCTGTTTTTTTACAGTAGGGAAAACTTCTTTGTTCCCGGAAGAAAAAAGTTTGACTTCACATTCCTATTACAGCAAAATACAAACATAAATATATTGATCTTGAACCCATTTTAAACAACTCATATTTTGATGCTGACAAGGTGCTGGACAGTATGAAGAAAGTGAAGATGAGTATGATTAATATAAAAAATTTTAAATCTAAAAATAACCTGGTCAGGTTCCGAAAAACCGACCAGGTTATTTTTATTTCTCTTTTCCAAGTCTCTCCTCCAGTTCCCTGCACAGCCAAGGGATCTGGGACTCGAACTCCGCGCCGTACCATCTGGCCTCGGACGACCTAGCGGTGACTTCAATGCAGGCCACCACATAGTCTGCTGACAGGGAAAGGGCATCGCCCAGGGAGAGCCCCCGCATCAGTCCGCCGAAGGCGGTGGAGGAATAGAGATCCCCTGTA
This sequence comes from Faecalicatena fissicatena, assembly GCF_016900595.1. Classification (NCBI taxonomy): domain Bacteria; kingdom Bacillati; phylum Bacillota; class Clostridia; order Lachnospirales; family Lachnospiraceae; genus Faecalicatena; species Faecalicatena fissicatena. Next base: position 101,940 of record NZ_JACLYY010000009.1, on the reverse strand, counting down.
CCGTGATAGCTCTGAGGACATTTTTTTGTAAAGTAGGAAAAGGCGTTCCCCTTGCTGTCCAGGCTGGCCACCCCGAGTCGGTCCGGCTCATAGCTGACTCCCGTGAGGACCGCTGCGCCGCATCCCAGCTCCAGGAGCCGCTGCAGAAGCTCTGTGATGTAGGAGTCATCATACTCGGTCCGGTAGGGCATGCCGGTGAGAAGGCATCCCTCGGTGATGTTGGGGAGGATTACATCCGCACCTGCGCAGACCTTTGCCATGGAGGCAGGGAAGCTCTCGTCAAAGGCAGGGTAGAGCTTTCCGTTGTCCGCCATGGCAGGATCCACAAGGATCAGGTTCTTCTCTGTGCGGAACCGATTAAAGAACTCTCTGACCTGACCGCACTGCTGGCCGGAGGCCAGGTACCCGGTGTAGATCCCGTCAAAGAAGATGCCCTCCTTCTCCCAGGCATCGGAGATGGGATCGATCTGGTCAGACAGATCCTTGCAGGTGAAATTCCGGAACATGGTGTGGGTGGAGAGAACCGCCGTGGGGAGGATGCCGCACTCCACGCCCATAGCTGAGATGACAGGGAGGGCCACTGTGGTTGAGCAGCGCCCCACACAGGAAATATCCTGAAGAGTAACAATTCGTTTCATGACTAAATACCGCCTCCTGATCTGTAGATTGTATTGGAAATATAACAGAAAGTGAACTGGTCAGCAATAGCCAAAACTGTAAAAAGTGACCAGTCCAGTTTGCGGCAGGGAGAAATCATGCTATACTGAAGCTATCAGAGATAAAAGACGAAATGAGACAGAAACAAATACATTTCAGGAGGTGGAAGGAATGGCAAAGTACAGATGCACGGTGTGTGGGTATATTTACGATGAGGAGCGGGAGAAAGCGCCTTTCTCCAGGCTGAAGGAGTGTCCTGTCTGTCACCAGCCCACGGAGAAGTTTGCGGTCTACGAGGAGGAGCAGGGTGCGGAGCCGCCCCGGGAAAAGGAGCTGAAACTGGACTATCCGAAGGAGTTTGTGCGCAGGGACGAGTCCTGCAGGTACATGAAGGAAATTCACGAGATGGCAGTGACTGGGAAGAGCATCTCAGCTTCCATGGGAACGGAGCTGCCTATGCCGTCCTGGGAAGATATTCTCATTCTGGGAGCCCAGCTGGATCCCATGCCTCTGGATGAGAACGCGCCTGTCCGGACGACCACAGTGATCGGAAAGCATGCGGCCAGGCCTCTGATGCTGGAAAATCCGGTCTATGTATCCCACATGTCCTTTGGCGCCCTCTCCAGGGAGGCAAAGGTGTCCCTGGCAAGAGGCTCGGCCATGGCAGGAAGCGCCATGTGCTCAGGAGAGGGGGGCATACTCCCGGAGGAGATGGAGGCAGCCGACAAGTACATCTTTGAGTATGTGGGCAACCTCTACAGCGTAACGCCGGAAAATCTGAGAAACGCGGATGCCATAGAGATCAAGATCGGGCAGGGGACAAAGCCGGGCATGGGGGGCCATCTCCCGGGGGAAAAGGTGACCCGTGAGATCAGTCAGGTGAGGAATAAGCCTATGGGAAAGGATGTGATCGCGCCATCCAGATTTCCCGGCATTGAGACAAAGGAGGATTTGAAAAATCTGATCACTCAGCTGCGATATGCCTCCGAGGGGCGGCCCATCGGCGTGAAGATAGCGGCCGGAAGGATCGAGAGGGATCTGGCCTTCTGCGTGTACGCGGAGCCGGATTTCATCACCATAGACGGGAGAGGCGGGGCAATCGGATCCTCTCCGAAGCTCCTGAGAGACTCTGCCAGTGTGCCTACCATCTATGCCCTCCACAGGGCGAGAAAATACCTGGACAGCATCCACTCGGACATCAGCCTTGTCATCACCGGCGGACTGAGGGTGTCCTCGGATTTCGCCAAGGCTATCGCCATGGGAGCGGACGCGGTGGCAGTGGCGTCCGCGGCCCTCATTGCCATGGCTTGTCAGCAGTATAAGATCTGCGGAACAGGCATGTGTCCCATGGGCATCGCCACCCAGGATCAGGACCTGCGGGCACGGCTCCACGAGGATGCGGCGGCAGCCAGGGTGGCCAACTTTCTGAACGTCTCCCTGGAGGAGCTGAAGATGTTCGCCCGGATCACAGGGCATGCGGATCTCCATGACCTGTCTGTGGAGGATTTGTGCACCATCAGCCGGGAGATCAGCGAGTACACAGACATCCCCCACGCATAATTTCCTGCCAGGGGGCGATATATTGATTGCCGTTCAGCGGTAAACATGGTATATTATTACTAAGTGTTGTAATTTTTACACAAAAAATCAATAAGCAAGTAGTAGGAGTGGTAAAAATGTATCAGGAAGATTACAAGCGTTGGCTGGAAGCGGACCTGGAGGATGCAGATCTTCATCCTGAGCTGGCCCGGATCGAGGGAAATGACGAGGAGATAAAGGAGCGCTTTGCAGTGGCGCTGAAATTCGGTACAGCCGGACTTCGGGGTGTGCTGGGAGCCGGGACGAACCGCATGAACATCTATGTGGTGCGCCAGGCTACGCAGGGACTTGCAAACTGGGTGAAGACACAGGGGGGCACACAGACTGTTGCCATCAGCTATGACAGCCGTCTCAAGAGCGATGTGTTCGCAAAGAACGCGGCGGGAGTCCTGGCCGCAAACGGTATCAAGGTGCGGATCTACGACGCGCTCATGCCTGTGCCGGCGCTCTCCTTTGCGACTCGTTATTATAACTGCAATGCGGGCATCATGGTGACAGCCTCACACAACCCTGCAAAATACAACGGATACAAGGCCTACGGGCCGGACGGCTGCCAGATGACAGACGATGCGGCGGCCATCGTATACGAGGAGATACAGAAGACGGACGTGCTGACAGGCGCAAAGTATATGTCCTTTGCAGCCGGCGTGGAGGAAGGACTGATCCGCTTTGTGGGCGATGATTGTAAGAGGGCCCTCTATGACGCTATCGAGTCCAGACAGGTCCGTCCGGGACTTTGCAGTACAGCAGGGCTGAAGCTTGTGTACAGCCCCCTGAACGGCTCCGGACTTGTGCCGGTGACACAGGTGTTAAAGGATATCGGTGTGACAGATATCACGATCGTCCCGGACCAGGAGTACCCCAACGGATACTTTACCACATGCAGCTACCCCAACCCTGAAATTTTTGAGGCCCTTGAGCAGGGACTGAACCTGGCGAAGGAGACAGGTGCGGATCTGATGCTGGCCACAGACCCGGACGCAGACCGGGTGGGCATTGCCATGAAGTGCCCGGACGGTTCCTATGAGCTGGTGAGCGGAAATGAGGTGGGCGTGCTGCTTCTGGATTACATCTGCGCGGGACGCATTGAGAAGGGAACCATGCCTGAGAAGGCAGTTGCTGTGAAGTCCATCGTATCCACACCGCTGGCAGATGCAGTGGCAGAGCACTACGGCGTGGAGCTGCGCAGCGTGCTGACAGGATTTAAGTGGATCGGCGACCAGATTGCGCAGCTGGAGGAAGCAGGAGAAGTGGACCGCTTCATCTTCGGATTTGAGGAGAGCTACGGATATCTGGCAGGCCCCTATGTGCGTGATAAGGACGCAGTCATCGGCTCTATGCTGATCTGCGAGATGGCAGCCTACTACAGGAGCATCGGAAGCTCCCTGAAGCAGAGGATGGAGGAGATCTATGCTCAGTACGGCCGCTACCTCAACAAGGTGGACAGCTTTGAGTTCCCGGGACTGAGCGGCATGGACAAGATGGCAGGCATCATGCAGAGCCTGAGGGACAACCCGCTGACAGAGATCGCGGGGTACAAGGTAGCCTCTGTGACGGACTACACAAAGCCGGAGGAGACAGGACTTCCCTCAGCCAACGTGCTGATCTACAAGCTGGAGAACAGCGAGACAGTCATCGTCCGCCCCTCCGGAACAGAGCCGAAGATCAAGATCTACTACACAACGCTCGGAAAGGATCTGGCAGAGGCCCAGGCCGAGAAAGACAAGCTGGCAGAGGCTATGAAGTCTGTGATGGCATAGGAGCGGGAAAAGAAATATACGCAGCATAAAAATACATAAAGAGCAGCTAAGAAAGGGACAGGGAGATCTGTCCCTTTCCTGGCTGTTGGGAAGAAAAAGCTGAAGCCCACATTTGAGTGCGGGAAGCAGTTTGTGGACATGATCTGTCTACTCTCTCTTCAGATATTCCCTGGCCATCGCCTGCTGCTCCCTGGTCATGGACACCTTCCCCTTGGTGATTCCCACAAGCCCCTCCTCCTTCAGCTTTCGGATGGTCCGGTTCAGCGTCTTCACGGAGATGCCGGTCTCCTCGTGTATTTCCTCCCGGGTCCTTTTTACAACGCAGGAGCCGTATTCCTCTATGTACTGGAGAATATAGGCCAGAAGAAGATGCTGGGGCGGGTAGAACAGGCGGTTGCCCCGGTTGTAGGAGGAGCGGTACAGCTTGTAGGCCACCTTCTGGGACACCAGCCGCAGAAAATGAATGTCCTTTGAGATCCAGTTCTCGAAATCCTTTCTGGAGAAATACAGAACCGTGCACTCTGTGGTGGTCTCTAAGGTGACGGAGGTGCGGGGCTTTCCGGCAAGGATGGACACCTCCCCCACAAAGTCAATGGGATCGTTTCTTTCGATCATAAAAACATTTCCATTTTCAAATTCATTGATGACCCGGTGATAGCCCTCGCAGACAATGCCGAAGTAGTCCAGCTCGGCGTCCTTCTGGTGGATGATGGTTCCGGGCGGATAGGTGCGGACCGTACAGCGGTCCCGCAGCTCATCGGGCATATAGCGGATATAATTTTCCAGTTCCGGTACTCTTATGAGCAGTTCTGACAGTGTCATGACAAATCCCCCTCTTTTTTTACAGTATACATCAAAAACAGCCCATTTGTCCTTTTTTTATACAAGTTATTCTTATATAATACGTGGATGTTATAAGAATTCTTAATAGAACGAGGAGAAATGAGATGAAAAAGGAGACCTACGCTTATCCATCTACCATGGCCAGACTGAAGGCGGAGTACAAGATCTTTATTCTGGCATTTGTGTTTATCGTGATCGCGGACAGCATCGGACAGATCCAGGTTCCGCTTGGACCGGGGACGCTGATCCTGTTCCCGATCTTTTACTCCCTCATCATGGGAGTGATCTCAGGGCCGGAGGTGCTGAAGATCTTTAATAAGAAGGAGGTAAAGGCGGCGTCCAAGCTGGTCATCGTGGCCATCTGTCCCTTTATCGCTAAGCTGGGCATCAATGCAGGAGCCAGCATTGAAGTGATCCTCTCGGCAGGGCCTGCCCTGATTCTGCAGGAGATCGGCAATCTGGGAACCATTTTTCTGGCCCTTCCCTTTGCCCTGCTCCTGGGCCTGAAGAGGGAGGCCATCGGAGCCACCCATTCCATCAACAGAGAGTCCAACCTGGCTCTGATCACGGACATGTTCGGTCCGGACTCGCCGGAGACGAGAGGAAGCCTGTCTATCTATGTAGTCGGGGGCATGGTGGGAACGATCTACTTTGGCTTCATGACCACCATGGTGGCGGCGCTTCACATTTTCCATCCCTACGCTCTGGGCATGGCCTCAGGTGTGGGAGCCGGCATTCTCATGGCCAGCGCTACAGCCAGCCTGGCTCTCATCTACCCGAATATGGCGGCGGAGCTGTCCGCTCTGGCGAGCACCAGCGAGACCATATCCGGAATCACCGGCATCTATGTGGCGATCTTTGTGGGCATACCGCTGACGAAGAAGCTGTATCAGCTGCTGGAGCCGCCCATCGCTCGGCTGCGTCGGGAGCCAAGCGAGGTGCTGGAGAGCAGAAAAAAGACAGAGGAGGAAAGATAGATGAGATACGCAGAGTGGGGAATTTTATTAGTTATATCAGGACTTGGCATTGCCCTGGCCAACTTTATCGGGTTTGATGTGGGCTTTATGGAGTCCCTTCCGGGAATCCTCATCTTACTAGGCATCTCCGCTGCCGCAGTGGTAGTCAGCAAGCTGGTGCCTCTGCGCCTGCCCATCGTGGCCTACTGCTCCATCATCGGGCTGCTCGTGGCAAGCCCCTTATGTCCGGCCAGGGAGTTCGTCATCGCGTCGGCGAACAGCATCAATTTTACAGCGCCCCTCACACTGGTGGGAGCCTACGCGGGCATCTCCATCGGGGATCAGATCAAATCCTTTGTAAAGCAGGGCTGGAAGATGATCATAGTGGGCGTACTTGTCATGACAGGCACCTTTCTAGGATCAGCCTGCATTGCGCAGATCGTCCTGTCACTGACCAACGCTATATAGATGGATGATACTGAAAAACTATTGCGGACCATTGCAAGTGTGAGTTTGATAGGGAGAAAGAAATGGATAGGAAAATAGAAGCGGATCTTCTGATCCGGGACAGCGATTATCTGGATGAAGATTTTGAGCTGGTGGAAGGAAAAAGTATCCTCATAAAGGACGGAAGAATAGAAGCAATTGACACGGCCGAAAGGCTGAGGAAAAGCTATGACTGGAAGGAGGAGCTGGACGGGAGAGGCTGCGTGTACATGCCCGGGCTTGTGGACAGCCACATGCACACAGGGCAGCAGCTCCTGCGGGGGAGAGTGCTGGATGAGATGCCCATGATCTGGACACGTATCATGCTGCCCTACGAGAGTACCCTGACACCGGAGAAGATGAGGCTCAGCGCCCGGATGGCGGCAGTGGAGATGATCCACGCGGGGACAACGGGATTTATCGACGCGGGCAGCTATTTTATGGAGGAGGCAGCAGGCGTCTATGCCCGCAGTGGGCTGCGGGGAGTCCTCTCCTACTCCACCATGGACCAGAAGGGTCTGCCTGCGTCCATCGCCATGGATGCGGAGACAGCTATTCGAAAAACGGATGAACTATATAAAGAATTTCATGGACAAGAAAATTTAAAAGTTTACTATTCTCTCAGATCTCTTATATCCTGTTCGGAGGAACTGATCCTCATGGCGGCTGAGAGAGCGAAGGAAAACCAGACCATGCTGCAGGCCCACATGAACGAGTACCCGGGAGAGATCAATTTTTACATGGAAAGAAAGCAGCTGCGCCCCTACGAGTATCTGGACAGCCTGGGTGTGCTGGGGCCGGATTTCCTGGGGGCACACAGCCTGCTCCTGTCGGAGAGTGAGATCCGTCTGCTGGAAAAGCGGGGAGTGAAGGTCTGCCACTGTCCCTTCAGCAACTGCGGCAAGGCCGCGCCCCGGACACCGGAGCTCCTTGAGAGAGGTATTACGGTGGGGCTGGGGACAGACGGGGCTGCCCACGGGGGCCTGAGTCTGTTCCAGGAGATGAAGATCTTCCGGTCCGTCATGAACCTGACCTGGGGCGTGCCCCTGTCGGAGCCCGCCATCATGCCGGCCAGGACCATACTCGACATGGCCACCCGGGGCGGACAGGCATGCCTGGGAGGAGACCCGGACAGAGACGGGAGGATTCTGCCTGGAGCCAGGGCCGATATCATAGGAATTGACAGGAAGCGGATCTACATGGCTGTGTACGGGCACATGGCCAACACAGTGCTGGAGAGCGTGGGGGCCGGCGACGTGAGGGATTCAGTGTGTGGGGGAAAGGTACTCATGAGAGACTACCAGATTCAGACGTTGGATGAGGAGGAGATTTACCGGGAGGCAGTCTCCTACAGAAATAATTTTGCATAAAATCCTGCAAAAAACAGAAAGGATACAGACCTAATGGTGGAATATTTGATCGTTATTCTTGCAAATCTTCTGGTGGGAGGTATGATCGGGCTGACAGGAATTGCCGGATTTCTCCTGCCCATGCTGTACTCCGGGTTCATGGGCATGCCGGCGGCCCAGGGGATGGCGCTCAGCTTTTTTGCTTTCCTCATCTCCGGCGTGCTGGGAGCGTGGAATTATCACAGAGCGAAAAATCTGGATGTCAGGCTGGGACTTCTGATCAGCGCCGGGAGCCTTATAGGGGCGTCTCTTGGCGTCTGGCTGAACCTTCTGATGGACGAGTCGTTGGTCAAGAGGATCCTCTACCTCGTAGTGCTGGCCTCCGGCATCTCCATTCTGCTTCGAAAGGACAGGGACAGGAAGACAGGGGGGAGGGAAAAGCTTCCGGCGTGGGGAATGGTCGCCTTTGGACTTGTGACCGGAGCCCTGTGCGCTCTCTCCGGTGCGGGAGGTCCCATTCTTGTGATGCCTCTGCTGGTAGTGCTGGGCGTGCCTGTGAAGACCGCGGTGGGTGTGGCTCTTTTTAACTCTATTTTCATCGCCATTCCCTCCTGCATCGGATACAGCCTCCAGTGTGATCCGGGAACCTTTCTTTCCCTCCTGGCGGTCTCCATGATCAGCCACGGCGCCGGGGTCTGGGCGGGAAGCAGAAATACCTCCTTCCTGAAGCCGGAGCCTCTAAAAAAGGGCGTAGCCGTATTTTCTGTATGTATCGCGGTTTTTAAGCTGATCACCGGGTAAGCGGATTTCCGGCGGGGACGGAGAAAGGTTTTCTGTCGTATTGGAGTAAGCGGCAAATACGGGATGGGCTGTTTTTCTGGTTGTAGAAAAAGAAAAAATAGCCTATAATAATAGACGCAAATTCTTTTAGGAGACTGTTGAAGATGAAAAAAGGTTTACGGACAGCGGGCTGTCTGCTCATGTCAGTAATGATCGCTATAACAGCAGTGCCGCATACAGCCTGCGCCACTGCCCCGGCGGACACAGCTCAGCCCCAGGACGGAGCTCAGGCCGAAGAGGGGAAGGATCCCTATCAGAAGCAGCTGGAGGACACCTACAAGCAGGAGGTACAGACAAACCATCTGAAGGAGTGGCCCCAGGGACCCGGCATTTACGGTGACGCGGGAATTGTGATGGACGCAGAGACAGGGGCTGTATTATATGGAAAGAATATTGATCAGCAGGAGTACCCGGCCAGCATCACCAAGCTTTTGACTGCCCTGCTGGCCTTTGAATACTGTGATATGACGGAGGACGTGGTGATCACGGCGGAAAGCCTGACCTGCTTAGGGAGCGGCTATGCCTCCATCGGCCTGAAGGAGGGAAATGTCATCTCCATGGAGCAGGCCCTCTACGCTATGCTCCTGGCCTCGTCCAATGAAGTAGCCTACGCGGTGGGAGAGACGGTGGCGAAGACCCAGGGAGAGGACTACCAGTGGTTTATAGATGAGATGAACCGCAAGGTGGAAGAGCTGGGGGGAACCAATTCCAACTTTGTCAACACAAACGGCGTGCAGGACGAAAATCACTATACCTGCGCAAGGGATATGGCGCTGATCGCAAAAGAGCTGTTTAACTATCCGGAGTTTTTTACCATCTGCCAGACGGCAAACTATACCATACCGGCATCTGCCACCACAGAGGAACATATTTTCCAGCAGAAGCATGAGATGCTGGTGCCGGGCTACAGCGATTACTATGAGTACGCGGTGGGAGGAAAGACGGGCTACACGACCGAGGCGAACAATACTCTGGTGACCATGGCGGACAATGGAAACATGAAGCTTGTCTGCGTCACCTTGAAGGTGTTCCCGGGGCATGTCTACTCTGACACAACGGCGCTTCTGGAGTACGGATTTAACAATTTTCAGCACGCTTCTATTGACGCGGGTGACAATGAGGCCATAGAAAAGATACTGGACTCAGCCAATGTCACCATCCCATCCGGGTTTAAGCTGTCCAGCCTGGATGCAAAGCTGGAACAGGTCACGGGGGGAAACAGCACGTCGTTCCTGGACTACACCTATGAGGACAACCCGGTGGGCCGGATCAAGGTTCAGGTGAACAAAAACGCCTCCTTCCAGGAGGCGGAGGCGCAGGAGGAAGAGGCCGGGGGAATCAGCGTGTGGAAGATCCTTATGGTCGTGGCGGCAGTCATTATCCTGATCCTGGCTGTGCTTATCCTCTTTACTACCTGGTGCAGGCGGCAGAGGCGCAGGAGACGCAGGCGAAGACCCTGACAGAGGACTGGCCGGGAATATAACGCAGAATGTCGAAAATAAAAGGGAAACCCTTGACTTATCAGGGGTTTCCTATTATAATTTTTACCGTGTAAAAAGTAATAGTCTTAGAAAACCATATGAGAAAGACCGTGACGAAGACAGTAGGGCATGCGGGAACGTCAAAGCGAGCCGGCGGCGGTGTGAGGCCGGTACAAGTAGGGTGTGCCTGAACATCACTTCAGAGTCGCAGCTTCCGAAAAGAGTATGAGTAAGAGCTGACGGAGTCCGCCGTTACCGGAAGGCATATGATAGTATGTTAGGTGGTTTATAAATGAGGGAATACGACTTTCATCCTAATCGGGTGGAGGTCTTTTTTTTCATAAATGTTCCAAACAATATACACAATAACACAGGAGTTAGTGTAAGTTCAGACGTAATACTTTTTAAAAGTATTACGTCCCCTGTTAACATTTTCACAAGGAGGAAGCCATGTACAAGAAAGTTCCAACAGACCTGAACTTTGTGGACCGCGAGAAAGAGGTTGAGAAGTTCTGGGAAGACAATCACATTTTTGAGAAGAGTATGGATAACAGGAAGGAGGGCGAGACCTACACCTTCTACGACGGGCCGCCGACAGCCAACGGCAAGCCCCACATCGGCCACGTGCTGACCCGTGTCATCAAGGACATGATCCCAAGATACCGGACTATGAAGGGATATATGGTGCCAAGGAAGGCCGGATGGGACACCCACGGCCTGCCGGTGGAGCTGGAGGTGGAGAAGTCTCTCGGCCTGGACGGCAAGGATCAGATCGAGGAGTACGGCCTGGAGCCATTTATCAACAAATGTAAGGAGAGCGTCTGGAAGTACAAGGGCATGTGGGAGGATTTCTCCAACACAGTCGGCTTCTGGGCAGATATGGAGCATCCTTACGTTACCTATGACAATGATTTCATCGAGTCCGAGTGGTGGGCGCTGAAGAAAATCTGGGACAAGGGCCTTCTCTACAAGGGCTTCAAGATCGTTCCCTACTGCCCCCGCTGCGGCACGCCTCTGTCCGCCCAGGAGGTGGCGCAGGGCTACAAGGATGTAAAGGAGCGCTCCGCCATTGTCCGCTTTAAGGTGAAGGACGAGGACGCTTACTTCCTGGCATGGACCACCACGCCCTGGACACTGCCCTCCAACATCGGCCTCTGTGTGAACCCGGACGAGGACTACGCAAAGGTAAAGGCCGCGGACGGCTATGTGTACTACATGGCGCAGGCCCTGCTGGACACAGTCCTTGGAAGGCTGGCCACAGAGGGACAGCCGGCCTACGAGGTGCTGGAGACCTACAAGGGAAAAGAGCTGGAGTACAAGGAGTACGAGCCCCTGTATCAGTGCGCCTACGACTGCGCTGCAAAGCAGAACAAGAAAGCATTCTTCGTGACATGCGACAGCTACGTAACCCTGACAGACGGTACCGGCGTGGTTCACATCGCCCCTGCCTTTGGTGAGGACGACGCCAAGGTGGGCCGCAAGTACGACATGCCCTTTGTGCAGCTGGTAGATGAAAAGGGAAATATGGGCGAGACCACACCCTTTGCCGGCCTGTTTGTCAAGAAGGCGGACCCGGAGGTATTGAAGGATCTGGACGCAAGAGGACTTCTCTTCGACGCACCCAAATTTGAGCACAGCTATCCCCACTGCTGGAGATGCGACACACCGCTCATCTACTACGCTCGCGAGTCCTGGTTTATCAAGATGACGGCTGTGAAGGACGAGCTCATCGCCAACAACAACACCATCAACTGGATCCCGGAGAGCATCGGCAAAGGCCGTTTCGGCGACTGGCTGGAAAATGTCCAGGACTGGGGCATCAGCCGGAACCGCTACTGGGGAACTCCGTTAAATATCTGGGAGTGCGAGTGCGGACACCAGCACTCCATCGGCAGCATCGAAGAACTGAAATCCATGTCCGACAACTGCCCGGACGACATCGAGCTGCACCGCCCCTACATCGATGATGTGACCATTAAGTGCCCCAAGTGCGGCAAGGAGATGCACCGTGTGCCGGAGGTTATCGACTGCTGGTTCGACTCAGGCTCCATGCCCTTTGCGCAGCACCACTATCCGTTTGAAAATCAGGAGCTCTTTGAGCAGCAGTTCCCGGCAGATTTTATCTCCGAGGCTGTGGATCAGACAAGAGGCTGGTTCTACTCCCTGCTGGCAGTGTCCACCCTGATCTTCAACAAGGCGCCCTACAAAAATGTAATCGTCCTGGGACATGTGCAGGATGAGAACGGCCAGAAGATGAGCAAGTCCAAGGGCAATGCGGTGGATCCCTTCGACGCTCTGGAGAAATACGGCGCGGATGCCATCCGCTGGTACTTCTACGTGAACAGCGCTCCCTGGCTGCCTAACCGCTTCCACGGCAAAGCCGTTGTGGAGGGACAGCGCAAGTTCATGGGCACTCTCTGGAACACCTACGCGTTCTTTGTGCTCTACGCGAATATTGACGAGTTTGACGCAACAAAATATACATTGGACTACGACAAGCTGCCTGTCATGGACAAATGGCTCCTGTCCAAGATGAACACACTGGTGAAAGAGGTGGACGATCACCTTGGCAATTACAGGATCCCCGAGGCTGCCAGAGCGCTCCAGGATTTCGTGGATGACATGAGCAACTGGTACGTGAGAAGGAGCCGTGAGCGCTTCTGGGCAAAGGGAATGCCCCAGGATAAGATCAATGCCTACATGACGCTGTACACAGCTCTTGTTACATTCTGCAAGACAGCAGCGCCCATGATCCCCTTCATGACAGAGGAGATCTATCAGAACCTTGTCCGCAGCATCGATCCCTCCGCACCGGAGAGCATCCACCTGTGCGACTTCCCGACAGTAAAGGAAGAGTGGATCGACAAGGAGCTGGAGGCCAATATGGACGAGGTGCTGAAGGTGGTCGTTATGGGCCGTGCATGCAGAAATACAGCCAACATCAAGAACCGCCAGCCCATCGGCCAGATGTTCGTAAAGAGCAGTGCGCAGCTTCCGGAGTTTTACCAGGATATCATCAAAGATGAGCTGAATGTGAAGAAGCTGACCTTTACAGACGATGTGCGTGCCTTTACTTCATATACATTTAAACCACAGTTAAAGACAGTTGGGCCAAAATATGGTAAAATGTTAGGTGGCATCAAGGCGGCCCTGGACGCGGTCGACGGAAACGCGGCCATGGACGAGGTAAATGCCACAGGAGCATTAAAGCTGGATGTAAACGGACAGGAGATCACTCTGTTCAAGGAGGATCTTCTGATCGACACAGCACAGATGGAGGGCTATGTGTCTGAGGACAACAATGGCATCACCGTTGTGCTGGATACAAATCTGACACCGGAGCTTCTTGAGGAAGGATTTGTCCGCGAGATCATCAGCAAAGTACAGACCATGAGAAAAGAGGCCGATTTCGAAGTGACCGACAAGATCCATATCACCTATCAGGGAAGCGAGAAAGCCGAGAAGGTGTTCGCTGACCACAGGGAGGAGATTGGAAGCGAGACACTTGCCCTCTCCGTTGAGAAAGCCGAGCCTGCAGGCTATGTGAAGGAGTGGAAGATCAACGGCGAGAAAGTGACCATCGGTGTCGAAAGATAAGGCTCTAAGAAAGGAATGGAAAAATGTATAATCCCAGATTTGAAAAAAAGGCTTTTAAGAAGGAAGTAGAACACAATGTAAAGACCCTCTACCGCAAGACCATCGACGAGGCCACGCCACAGCAGCTCTTTCAGGCTGTGTCCTACGCGGTAAAGGAGGTCATCATCGACGACTGGATCGCCACACAGGACCAGTTCAAGAAGGATGACCCGAAGACAGTTTACTATATGTCTATGGAGTTCCTCATGGGCAGGGCCCTGGGGAATAACCTGATCAATATGACAGCCTACCGGGAGGTAAAGGAGGCTCTGGACGAGATGGGCATTGACCTCAATGCCATCGAGGATCAGGAGCCGGATCCGGCCCTCGGCAATGGCGGTCTGGGACGCCTGGCAGCCTGCTTTCTGGACTCCCTGGCAACCCTTGGATACGCAGCCTACGGCTGCGGCATCCGCTACCGCTACGGCATGTTCAAGCAGAAGATCGAGAACGGCTATCAGGTAGAGACGCCGGACGATTGGCTCAAGGAGGGCAATCCCTTTGAGCTGCGCCGGGAGGAGTACGCAAAGGAAGTCCGATTTGGCGGAAACATCCGCGTAGAGTACGATGACGCCACGAACCGGACAAAATTCGTCCAGGAGAACTATGAGTCAGTCCTGGCTATCCCCTACGATATGCCTGTCGTGGGCTACGGCAACCATCATGTAAATACCCTCAGAATCTGGGATGCCCAGGCTATTACCAACTTCCAGCTGGACTCCTTTGACAGGGGCGACTACCACAAGGCAGTGGAGCAGGAGAACCTGGCAAAGACCATCGTGGAGGTGCTCTATCCCAATGACAACCACTACGCTGGAAAAGAGCTCCGACTGAAGCAGCAGTATTTCTTCGTGTCAGCCAGCATCCAGGCGGCTATCTCGAAGTATAAAAAGTCACACGATGACCTGCACAAGCTGCCGGAGAAGGTGGTCTTCCAGATGAACGACACCCATCCAACAGTGGCGGTGGCAGAGCTTATGCGCATCCTTCTGGATGAGGAGGGGCTGGGCTGGAACGAGGCCTGGGATATCACCACCCACTGCTGCGCCTACACGAACCACACCATCATGGCGGAAGCCCTGGAGAAATGGCCCATTGACCTGTTCTCCAAGCTGCTCCCGAGAGTGTACCAGATCATCCAGGAGATTGACCGCCGTTTCCTCATCCAGGTGAGAGAGATGTATCCGGGCAATGAGGAGAAGGTCAGGAAGATGGCCATTCTCTACAACGGGCAGGTGCGCATGGCACATCTGGCCATCGTGGCGGGCTTCTCTGTAAATGGCGTTGCAAGGCTCCATACAGAGATCCTGAAGCACCAGGAGCTGAAGGATTTCTACGAGATGATGCCGGAGAAGTTCAACAACAAGACAAACGGCATCACCCAGAGGCGCTTCCTGATGCATGGCAATCCGCTTCTGGCAGACTGGGTAACAGAGAAGCTGGGCACAAAGAACTGGATCACAGACCTGTCTCTTATGTCCGGATTAAAGAAATACGCGGATGATCCGAAGGCGCTGGCTGAGTTCATGGACATCAAGTACAGGAACAAAGAGCGCCTCGCGGCCTACATTTTAAAACACAACGGCATTGAGGTGGATCCCCGGTCCATCTTTGACGTGCAGGTGAAGCGTCTCCACGAGTACAAGAGACAGCTTCTCAATATCCTCCATGTGATGTACCTGTACAACCAGATCAAGGAGCACCCGGAGATGTCCTTCTATCCAAGGACCTTTATCTTCGGCGCAAAGGCTTCCGCGGGATACATCCGGGCCAAGGAGATCATCAAGCTGATCAACTCCGTGGGAGACGTGGTGAACAATGACCGCAGCATCAACGGAAAGCTGAAGGTTGTATTTATCGAGGACTACCGCGTGTCCAACGCGGAGATCATCTTCGCGGCGGCGGACGTCAGCGAGCAGATTTCCACAGCCTCCAAGGAGGCTTCCGGAACCGGAAACATGAAGTTTATGCTGAACGGAGCCCCCACGCTGGGAACTATGGACGGCGCTAACGTGGAGATCGTGGAGGAAGTGGGCGCGGAGAACGCCTTCATCTTCGGACTGAGCTCTGAGGAGGTTATCAACTACGAGAACTACGGCGGCTATCATCCCCAGGATATCTATCACAATGACCAGGATATCCACAAGGTGGTGGATCAGCTGGTGGACGGCACCTACTCAAACGGCGACACGGAGATGTACCGCGACCTGTACAATTCCCTTCTCACAAACCAGGGCGGCAGCCGGGCGGATATGTATTTTATCCTGAAGGATTTCCGCTCCTACGCGGAGGCCCAGAAGAAGGTGGAGGAGGCCTACAAGGACACAGAGGGCTGGGCAAAGAAGGCTCTTCTCAACACAGCCTGCTGCGGCAAATTCACCTCCGACAGAACCATCCAGGAATATGTGGATGACATCTGGCATCTTGACAAGATCAAAGTGGAAGTGGAGACAGAAGAAGAATAAACAGACAAACCCTCTCATACACTACTGTATGGGAGGGTTTTTTATGCGCAACAGACTGAAAAAAATCGGCTGCTACATCATCATTATCGTGCTGCTTCCCTATATAGTCACCGTCTTCATGAACGGCCCGGCCATCCCGGCGGACACGGCCGTGAAAACCACCTGTGTGAAGGTGAAAAAGGACGACACAGAGCTGGAGCTGCCGCTGGACGAGTACTGCATCGGCCGTATGGCAAAGGAGATACCCGCGGACTACGAGGAGGAGGCCCTGAAAGCCCAGGCAGTGCTGGTGCGCACCTCTGTCTATAAGAGTATAAAGGAGGGCGGAACCCAGGTTCTTCTGGAGGACGATTTCTGGACAGAGGAGGAGATGAGGCAGCAGTGGGGGGACAGCAGATACTCCGGATACCACAGGAAGATGGAGGAGGCATGGGATGACACGGAGGGACAAGTTGTCATGTACGGGGAGGATCTGGCCAACACGCCATTTACCAGGCTGACCAACGGAAACACCCGGGATGGCAGCGAGGTTCTGGGGAGCGGGGATTACCCCTACCTGAAGATCAAGGATTGTCCGCTTGATATAGAATCTCCTGAGCAGATTCAGACAGTGACTGTGGACGACATGGACGCAGAGGTGACGGCCATGGACACGGCGGGATATGTGACCTCAGTGCGGGTGGGGCAGGAGACGGTGAACGGAGAGGAGTTCCGGCAGACCTACGGCCTGGCCTCCAGCTGTTTTATTCTGCAGAAGTACGATGGCAAGCTGCGAATTACCACAAGAGGGGTGGGCCATGGCCTTGGGCTGTCCCAGTACACCGCAAACGAGATGGCAAAAGAGGGGAAAGACGCAGCGGAAATCCTGCAGTACTTTTTTGAGGGAACCGAGATCCGGGAGGTGGCAGAAATCGTTACAAATTCCCAGGATACAGAATAATGCACCCTGCTTCTGGCAAAAATATAGCCAGAGGTGATGAATATGAATAAGAGACAGAAGCCCTCAAAATCCAGAAGAGGAGCAGGCATTACCCTCGCTGTGTGCTTTGTGGCTGCCGCGGTCATGGTGGGAACATATACACTTCGGAACTATCAGGAGGCAAAGCAGCAGGAGCAGGCGCTGGCGGAGGAAAATGCGGATACAAAGGAGAAGGAGAGCCAGGAGGAGGCGGGCAGCAGCCTGGTCATCAACACAGAGGAGGATCCGGCAGACGGGGCGGCCGCAGGAGAGGACCAGGGCAGCGCGGCACAAGGAGCCGCAGGTGAGGCAGCGGAGGGCCAGACCGGCGGGGCAGGCACTTCCCAGGGAACAGCCTCCGGGGCTTCAGCCTCTTCCCAGACAGCGGGCAGTGCCGGGAACGTGAGCTTTAACGGTGAGAGTATCCTGCTGTGGCCTGTGGACGGCAACGTGATCATGAACTACAGTATGGACAAGACGGTCTATTTTTCCACCCTGGATCAGTACAAGTATAATCCGGCGCTGATCATTTCCGGGGCGGAGGGCGATCAGGTGATCAGCTCCACTACAGGGATCGTAAAATCCATCGATGAGAACGCCCAGACAGGTACAACGGTCAATATCGACATCGGGAACGGCTACGAGCTGTTCTACGGCCAGCTCAAGGATGTGACGGTCAGCACAGGGGACTACGTGGAGGCGAAGACAGTCATCGGCTATGTGGCACAGCCGACCAAGTACTACAGCGTGGAGGGCTGTAACGTGTACTTTGAGATGAGGAAGGACGGGCAGCCGGTCAATCCCATGGACTACATGGCTGACTAAGGGCTGATTGAGATGTCCGGCAGGCAGGAAAAAGGGACGCAAGGGAGCGCCCCTTTTTTTACGCCTTGCCAGAAAAGCACTGCTTCCATTATAATAAAAAGCAGTGGAAAAAAAGGCGGCTCCATGGAAAATGCTGTCGCAATATGGGGATAATTTGTGTAATGAATGTGGAAAAGGTGGATAACTCTGTGGATAATGTGGAAAAGCCCGTGGATAAAAAGGGAAAAAACAATTATACATACATTGTGAAATGCAGAGACGGCAGCCTCTACACGGGGTGGACCAACGACCTGAAAAAGAGGATCAGGGTCCACAACGAGGGAAAAGGAGCCAAATATACAAAGAGCCGCCGGCCCGTCACCCTCGTCCACTGTGAAGCCTTTGGGACGAAGGAGGAGGCCATGCGGCGTGAGTACGAGATCAAGCATATGACCAGGAGTGAGAAGGAAATGCTCATAAGAGAGAGCTTATAACACGAAAGCGTACATGACTACAAAGTGGCAGGCGCTTCCGGCCATCACAAAGAGGTGGAAGATCTCGTGGCTTCCGAAGTACTTGTGCTTTCCGTTAAAGATGGGGAGCTTCAGCGCGTAGATGACCCCGCCTATAGTGTAGATGATGCCCCCTGCCAGAAGCCATCCAAAGGCCGCCGGCGACATGGAGTTAAGGATCTGTGTAAAAGCCAGCACGCAGGTCCAGCCCATACCGATGTACAGGACGGAGGACACCCATTTGGGGCAGTACACCCAGAAGGCCTTCAGCACAATGCCCAGGATGGCGATCCCCCACACGATGGAGAGGAGAATGATGCCGGTCCGGTTCCGAAGGACCAGAAGACAGATGGGCGTGTAGCTTCCCGCTATGAGTACAAAGATCATCATGTGATCTATCTTTTTCAGTATTGTGTTCACCTTTTTGGAGCGGTCGAATGTGTGGTAGGTGGTGCTGGCCGCGTAGAGAAGGATCAGACTTACCGCGTAGACCGCTATGGATATCACATAAATTCTGCTGGGCTCGTGCATCGCCTTGATGAGAAGCGGAACTGCCGCGAAAATAGCCATCAGCATGCCGATGAAGTGTGTGATTGCGCTTCCAGGATCTTTTACATGTGTCTTAATCATCTGTGTCATAACCGTACCTCCTAGAAATGAATATTATTGAAAGCGGTTTTCAAAACTACATTATATGTTTATATCTATTATACCCCTTCATATGAAAAAAGCAACAGAAGGAATAGAAAATTTTTTCTTAATTTTAAAACTGGTATGGTCAAAAAAAACAAAACTGGATGTTTATACAGAACCAGAGCGGTGCTATCATAGACATACGATATAGGAAAGGAAGTAATCGTATGGAACAGAGAAATCAGACCGTCATGAAGCTTGCCCAGACGGCCATACTGGCCGCCCTGTGCTATGTGTCATTTACCTATCTTCAGATAAAGATCCCCATGCCGGGAGGAGATGCCACCTCCCTCCACATAGGAAATGCCTTCTGTGTGCTGGGCGCACTCCTTCTGGGCGGATGGTACGGCGGACTGGCGGGAGCCATCGGGATGGGCATTGCGGATGTCATGGATCCCATCTACATCACCGGTGCGCCCAAGACCTTCTTTCTGAAGCTCTGTATCGGACTTATCACTGGCCTGGTGGCCCACAGGATCGCGAAGATCAACGAGAGCAGCGACAGGGCCTACGTGGCAAAGTGGAGCACCATCGCGGCAATCGCGGGGCTTGCCTTCAACGTGGTGGCAGACCCGGTGGTGGGATATTTCTATAAGATGTACATTCTGGGCCAGCCCCAGCAGATGGCAGAGGTGCTGGCAAAGTGGAGCACAGCGACCACATTTGTAAATGCCATTGTCTCCACAGTGCTGGTGAGCTTCCTGTACAATGCGGTGCGTCCCATTCTCCTTCGGAGCGGCCTTCTGACAGGGCCGACAGGGCACACAAGGCCCATGGCGCAGTAGCTGATACAGGACAGAAGGCCAGAAGGGCGGCTGCCCGGGGAAACAGGATCTCCGGACAGCCGCCCTTTTTTGCGTTTGTATTTTGCTTTTAGTAGTTCTCAGCCTTTCTCTCGAAGTAAGCCTTGGGATGATTGCATACCGGGCATACCTCCGGCGCCTCCTCACCGTAGTAGATGAAGCCGCAGTTTCCGCATTTCCATCCAAGAGGAGCCTCGCCCTTGAAGGTAGTTCCGTCCAGATAGTGCTCCAGGAGCCTCTTGTAGCGGGCCTCGTGAGCGGCCTCCACTCTGGCCACGCCCTCGAATTTCTGAGCCAACTCTTCAAAGCCTTCTTCCCTTGCCTCCTGGGCCATGCGCTTGTACATGTCTGTCCACTCGTAGTTCTCGCCCTCAGCGGCGTCCTTTAAGTTCTCGGCAGTGTCACCGATGCCGTGGAACTCCTTGAACCACATTTTTGCGTGCTCCTTCTCCTGGTTGGCAGTCTCCTCAAAAATGTTGGCCATCTGTACAAAGCCGGCCTTCCGTGCGGCACTGGCATAGTAGGTGTATTTGTTGCGTGCCTGGGATTCGCCTGAAAATGCCTCCATAAGGTTCTTCTCTGTTTTTGTTCCTGCGTACTTGGACATATTTTCTTCCTCCTTTGCTTTGTGAATATATTTTGGAATATAGTAAAACCATGCTATAAATGTAAAAGGAGGCCTGCAGAACTGTCATCCTGCAAGCCTCTGTTTAAGCGTATGTCGTTGACGACAAGTATATTTGACTGTATTGACCGACCGATCTTAGCCAAAGTATCTCTTGAGGAGTCCCTCAAATGCTTTTCCATGACGAGCCTCGTCTCTTGCCATCTCGTGAACTGTGTCATGGATTGCGTCAAGGTTGGCAGCCTTCGCACGTTTTGCAAGATCAAATTTTCCAGCTGTAGCGCCGTTCTCGGCCTCTACGCGCATTTCAAGGTTCTTCTTTGTGCTGTCAGTAACAACCTCGCCAAGCAGCTCAGCGAACTTAGCAGCATGCTCTGCCTCTTCGTAAGCAGCCTTCTCCCAGTACAGGCCGATCTCCGGATAGCCCTCTCTGTGAGCAACTCTTGCCATTGCCAGGTACATACCAACCTCAGAGCACTCTCCCTCGAAGTTAGCGCGCAGATCTGCAAGGATGTCCTCGCTTACGCCCTGTGCAACGCCTACAACGTGCTCAGCAGCCCACTCTCTGTCGCCTGTCTGCTCTTTGAACTTCTCAGCAGGTGCATGACAGACTGGACACTCAGCCGGAGCTGCCTCTCCCTCGTAAACATAGCCACATACTGTACAAACAAATTTTTTCATGATCTTCTACTTCCTTTCTTTATTTTTATATTTTTAATATTAGTAACAATTACTAATATTAAATTACACCTTTGCGCGCTGATTGTCAATACCTATTTTGTATTCTTTTTCAAACAATCACCGCATGTTCCGTAGAACAGAGCCGTGTGGTGGTCTATACACCCATCAAAACACTTTTCGGCCAGTTTGTCAATGGTATCCAGCGGGTCCATCTCCAAATCTATCACCCTGCCGCAGGAGGTACATATTACATGGTAATGTGGACTGGTCACTGCGTCAAATCGGTCGCCGCCGTCCGGTGTAGTGATCTTCGTGATCTCTCCGATGTCGGCGAGTAGGTTCAGATTGCGGTAGACAGTTCCCAGACTGATGCGGGGAAATTCTTCGCGCACATGCATGTAGACAGTGTCAGCGGTAGGATGTTCTTTTGTGCCTGCAAGAAATTCCTTGATAGCCTCCCTCTGCCGGCTGTATTTCAGAGTTGCCATATGCCAGCCTCCTTCCTTTTTAAGATGAAAACAATAACCAATAATAATAATGATTACTGTAATTTGATTATAGCAGCTCTGAGCAAAAAGTCAACCGGGAAATTTGAATGTAACAATTTGTAACATTTATCGACAGGAAAATAATGGCAAATTAAGAAAAACATAATAATATGACGCTTAAAATCCGGGGGTATTGTGTTGACAAAGCTGTTTTACGTTGTTATAATTTTACCGTAACATTTGTAACAATTCTGTAATATTTACAAAAGATAAGAAAACATAAACAAGAAGTTAGGAGGCTGTTTATGAATTCTTCTTTTAAAAGAGGATTGTTCATCGTTACTTTAACTGGAGTAATCTCAATTTCCGGGGAGACGGCGGAGGCGTCTGACGATCATGTGGAGATGTCCCTGCCCGGAGTGGGAATTGAGGCGGTGCTGGATGACTGCCGCGCAGCGGACAGCGATATAGACGTGGAGAGTTATCTTGTGCCGAGTGAAAAGGGTGAGTATTCAAATATGGCGTTCGCGAACGTGGACACAGACACATTTCTGTTTGTGCGGAGCGAACCAACAACAGAGAGCGAATGGGTTGGAAAGCTGTACACGGATTATGCGGCGAAGATCACAGGCCCTGTAGGCGAGTGGACGCAGATCGAGAGCGGATCCGTCACAGGCTATGTGTACACGCAGTATATTATAATAGGAAATAACGCACAGCAGAAAGCCCAGGAGCTGATACAGTCTTCCGAGGGCCAGAGCGAAGAGAGCGCCTTTCACTACGCGGTCTCCAGGCAGGAGGAAGAGGAGAGGATCGCCAGGGAGGCAGCCGAGGCAGCGGCCGCTCAGGCGGAGGCAGAAAGGCAGGCCGCCGAGGCTGCGGCCCAGGTCCAGGCTTCCCAGGCGGGGACAGGACAGGCTATTGTGGATTACGCCTGTCAGTTTATCGGAAACCCCTACGTCTGGGGAGGGACAAGCCTGACAGACGGAGCGGACTGTTCCGGATTTGTACAGTCCGTGTATGCCCACTTTGGCATTAGTCTTCCCAGGACCACCTGGGATCAGGAGTACGCAGGCACGGCTGTCAGCTATGACCAGGCCATGCCCGGGGACCTGATCCTGTACGAGGGCCATGTGGGGATCTATATGGGAGACGGACAGATCGTAAACGCTATCAATCCCTCCAAGGGGATCGGCGTCATACCCGCCACGTGCATGCAGATCAAGACTGTGCGGCGGGTCATCTGAAAAAGAACGGCATGGGGCCGGGCGGAACAGAACAGGTTCCGCCCGGTTTTTTGTGCGGATACGCCCGGAGGGCGACCGCCGTGCTCGCACGAGCGGGCATCCGACGGTCAACGGTCATCGAGCGGCAATGCCGCGAGATGAGCCCGGCCCGGCGATAAACATAGGGATAAATTTATTATGTCGTCTTGCGAAAATCGAAATAATGTGCAATTTACACAAATTTGTAAAATGCTGTAAAAATTTGGAAAAAACACTTATCCAAGTTATCCACAGAAAAAAACATGAAAAAGGTGGAAAAACCGGAGTTTTTGAAAACTTATCCACATTATCCACATCGAAATCCCCCATTTTGGTGGATTATTTATGGTAAACAAAAGAACGGATGTTTTGTGGAGAAATGATAAAAATTTGTTTTTGTCGAAAAAACGGGGATGAAAACTTGACAAATAAATAACCAGAAATTTACGAGAAATTAATTTTAAATGTTTACACAATGGGTCAAAGCGGATATAATAAGGAATACCGAAAGATAAAGGAGGCGTAACAGAAGATGGTAACGAAAGAAATGACTATCGGCGAAGTGCTGAACATCAACATGGACATTGCACCGATCCTCATGGAAATCGGAATGCACTGCCTGGGCTGCCCTGCATCACAGGGAGAGTCACTGGAAGAGGCAGCAATGGTACATGGCATTGACGCAGATTTACTGGTAGAGAAGATCAATGCATTTCTGAAGGCGAATGCATAGGGATTGAAAAAAGTATTTCTGAGAAATATATTTTAAATGCAAAGAACGGGAAGCGTCCGATAGTCCGGAGCTTCCCGTTCTTATTTTGGCTTTCTGTTTTATCGTTGTCTTAAATCTCCGCCAGCTGCTGCACGGCGTCGCCTGACACCAGCATCTCGCAGTGCTCCTCGAGGAAGGCCAGGGAGGCGCTGGACGCCTTCTCCAGGGAACCATACTCGGAGAGCATGTTGCAGATCCTGTTGAAATCCCTTGTCTTCAGATCAGACTGTGTCAGCACAAGGATATAGAGGTCTGCTTTCTGGTCTTTGTATAATGTGTTGGAACCGAAATAGATGGATTTCAGCAGATGGGCTGCCTGGATCACCTGGTCCATGGTCTCAAAGGAGAAGAACCGGAGCGACGGCTTCTTTTCCTCCTCGGCAGTTTCCTTGGAGGGCTTCTCCGACAGAGCGGAGACGCTTTCCTTCACTTTGCCGATCAGGTTCAGAAGTTCTTCTGCCCCCTCCAGCTTCTCAAGAGCGCTTTCTTTTGCGGACTCCCAGTCACCTCCGGGTGAGGGAGCAAATTTAGAAAATCTGGTATCCAGTTCCTCCGGATCCTCGACTTTCGTGATTATCAGCACAATGGAGTCGGCTGACGCGGGGATCGCTTCTATCATAAGAGGGATATCGTCCGCTTCAAAGCCAAACTCAAATGCCGCTTGTTGCATCATATCATGGAAAAGTGATTTTGCTTTTTCAGTTCCGTAGGCCAGCTCACTAAGCTGGAGCTGCCTGGCTGCCAGATCGGCGCGGGTAAGAGTGCATCGGATCTGGTTGTCATTGATCTTCTCAATCTTCATAATATCACTTCCTTTTTCACAGTATAGCATAAGGGATAAGTTAAGTTCAATAAAATAAAAATAAAAAAAGCTTGCGTCAACATAATGGCTGGTGTATAATACAGTCACAGAAATTAGTATTCCCATTTCATTTATTCTTAGAATGGATCTGCAGGTCAGATTTATTTATCAGGGATTTTCAGAACAAGATCAGGTAACCTATCAACCATTTATTTCCAAAAAAGTCAGATAAGACAAGTATTTATTCAGTTTAAAGATTTTAATCAGATTTATCATTTTTTGCCCGGTCGGATTTTCGGCAGGAGCAGATCCAGAGGGCAGCATGGCGGCCCAAGAGAATACGGTTTCTGTGTGAAGGCCTATCCTGATATATCATGCACTTCCAAAAGGAGATATGCCTTCAGATGTTTTAGTTATATTCCATTTTATACGGCGGGCGGGAAAAGTTTCGTCCGGGCAGAAAAAGGAGGCTGTTATGCCGGAGGACACGAAGGAATTTCAGGAGCTGTTCAGGGAGCTGAGCGGCTACGAGAAAAAGGGAGTATACATAGAACTTGAGGGGAAACCGGCAAGCCCGACACAGATTGTACAGGCGCATATGCTGCGGGAGGATTCCGGCTATATGCGGGATTATGTGCTCAACGAGAAAGGAGATCTGAAAGCGCTGTACTTCAATCACATTGAAAAGGAACAGTAGACAATAAAAAAGACCGAACAGTGCGGACACCCCTCGCAAAAGTCTTGAAAATGTCGAAATATATAATGACGTGTGCGGGAAACATTGGTATAATAATGTATATGTGTGTGGGAGGTGCAGCATGGATCAGAGACGCAGAAGGAGGAGGACTGCGCGCGGACGGAAACAGTCAAGGCGCAGAAGGAAGAGAAATCTTATCCTGAAGACAGGATTTTTTATTATAGTGATCATAGCGGCTGTTGCAGCGTTCTTTTTGTGGAGGCGGTATGGCCCCTCAGATGAGCAGGCTGACAGGAATGAATATTATGGAATAGAAAGTGACGGTCAGCTGGCTATTGTCGTGAATAATGAGATCCTTGAACCCAGGGGGATGATCTCCGATGGAAGAGCCTATGTGGAGTACGCAACCGTGCGGGACTATATCAACTCCAGATTTTACTGGGATCCAGGTGAGAATGTGCTGCTCTACACGCTGCCTACTGACACGGTCAGCGTGGGCGTGGGAGCCAGCGAGTACACTCTCGCAAATCAGAAAACGAGCACAGACTACGTCATTTTAAGGACAGAGGGAAGTACAGCGTACATTGCGCTTGATTTTGTGGCTCAGTACACAGACATGTCCTACGAAGTTTTCACCGACCCGGACAGAGCGGTGGTGGTGACAGAGAAGGAAGAGAAAGTGGCGGAGGTGAAAAGAGACACCCAGGTGCGTTATCAGGGCGGGGTGAAGAGTCCCATCCTGACGGAGGTCTCCAAGGGAGACACTGTGGCTGTCATCGAGGACGAGGGCGACTGGAAGAAGGTGCGCACCCAGGATGGCTTCATCGGATATGTGAAGAAGAACAGGCTCCGGAACGAGAAAAAGACAACCTACGACAGAGGCTTCGAGGAGCCTGTATATACAAATATTTCCGAGGATTACGTGATCAACATGGCATGGCACAACGTGACCAACTCTGACGCCAATAGCAGCGTCCTGGAGATGATCGCCAACACAAAGGGGCTGACTACTATCTCTCCAACCTGGTTCCACGTGGCGGACACGTCCGGCAACCTGGAGTCTATCGCCAGCTCGGAGTATGTGAACTATGCCCATCAGTCCAATATCGAGGTGTGGGCGGCTATTCGGGATTTCGACGGAGGCATCAGCTCCCAGGAGGAGTCCTATGCGCTGCTCTCCAGCACTTCAAGCAGGACAAACCTGATCAACCAGCTGATGGCGGCCGTGTTCCAGACCGGGATCGACGGCATCAATGTGGACTTTGAGATGATCTCAGAGGAGTGCGGTGAGCACTATATCCAGTTTATCCGGGAGCTGTCCGTGCAGTGCAGGAAGAACAACATCGTGCTCTCCGTGGACAATTACGTTCCTCAGAGCTACAACCAGCAGTACCACCGGGAGGAGCAGGGCGCAGTGGCGGACTACGTGGTCATCATGGGCTACGACGAGCACTACGGCGGCTCACCTGAGGCGGGCTCAGTGGCCTCCTACGATTTTGTGAAGGCAGGCATTGAGAACACGCTGAAGGAGGTTCCGGCTGAGAAGGTGATCAATGCGGTGCCCTTCTTTACACGAGTGTGGGAGGAGACTCCCAAGACGGAGGAGGAGATCGCTGCTGACCAGGGCACGGACGCGGCTGAGTACACCACGAATGTGACCAGCACCGCCTACGGGATGGCGGACGCCAGGGCTGTGGTGGAGCAGGCGGGAGCCGAGATCACCTGGGATGAGACGACACAGCAGAATTACGCTACCTGGGAGGCGAACGGAGTCACCTACGAAGTGTGGCTCGAGGACGCCCAGTCACTGGAGCCCCGGCTGAAGCTCATGAAGGACTACGGGCTGGCCGGCACAGCCGCATGGCGTCTGGGACAGGAGACATCGGACATCTGGGAGCTGATACTGCAGTATGTAAATTAACGTAAAGTAAAATCATGTCAGGCAAGGCAGGAGCAGTCTGGCGACGGCATTAATAAGCGCCCTCCGGGCGGCATATACTATAGACGGATAAGAAAATGATCGTTTTGGTATATGCTGACAGGGGGGTGCTTTTTTGCTGAAAAGGATCATGGAGCTGCTGTTTGCGCTGGCTGTGCTGGCCGGTCTTCTCTTCGCCGGGGGAAAGGTCCGCACATATGTCAGCGTGCAGCAGGAGAATGTCAGGAGAAATCTGGTCGTTCTGGATCCAGGGCACGGCGGGAGGGATCCCGGCAAGATCGGGGCAAATGAGGAGTTGGAAAAGGACATCAACCTGGCCATCTCCCTGAAGGTGAAGGAGAAGCTGGAGAAGGACGGGATGGAGGTTGTGATGACAAGGGAGGAGGACGCTATGCTGGCAGATGAGGATGCGGACAACAAGAAGCTGGAGGATTTGAACAACAGGATCAGTATCATCAATGAGCGCCAGCCGGCCATCGCTGTCAGCATCCACCAGAACAGCTATCCCGACCCTTCCGTAAAAGGAGCCCAGATCTTCTATTTCACCCACTCGGACAAAGGAAAGCAGGCGGCGGAGGCGCTGCAGAAGGAGCTGCTGGAATTTGATCAGGAAAATACGAGGGACATCAAGGCAAACGACACCTACTACCTGCTGAAAAAGACGGAGGTACCCACTGTGATTGTGGAGTGTGGCTTTCTCTCCAGCCCCGAGGAGACGGCTCTTTTGACAGACGAGTCGTACCAGGAGAAGCTGGCTGGGGCCATTGCCAAAGGCATTGAAAGCTGGGTGGTAAAATAGGCGGATTGATGCTATAATAAAGGGCATGAAGACAAGAGTAGAAAAAATAGACAAAGCACAAATGAATATGGATATCATAGATGCAGCCGGGCAGATCCTGAGGCAGGGCGGACTGGTTGCATTTCCTACGGAAACAGTGTACGGACTGGGGGCTAATGCCCTGGACGAGGAGGCGGCCAGAAAGACCTACGCCGCCAAGGGAAGGCCCTCCGACAATCCACTTATCGTCCACATCGCCGACCTTAAGGACCTGTATCCCATCACAAAAGGAGTGCCGGAGAAGGCGGTGGCACTGGCGGAGAAATTCTGGCCCGGCCCGCTGACCATGATCTTTGAGAAAAGTGAAATTGTCCCCCACGGGACAACGGGGGGACTGGACACAGTGGCTGTGCGCATGCCTGACGACACGGTAACGCTGGCTCTCATCAAGGCGGCGGGAGGCTACGTGTCAGGCCCAAGCGCCAACACCTCCGGAAGGCCAAGCCCCACCACGGCGCAGCATGTTCTGGACGACCTGGATGGAAAGATCAATATGATCCTGGATGGTGGCCCTGTCCACATCGGCGTGGAGTCCACTATCGTGGACATGACGGTGGAGCCGCCCATGATCCTGCGGCCGGGGGCTGTCACGAAGGAGATGCTGGAGGAGACGGTGGGGGAGGTGTCTGTGGACCACACCATCCTCACGGCGGACAGCAAGACCCCGCCCAAGGCCCCGGGAATGAAGTACCGCCACTATGCGCCCAGGGCAGAGATGACTGTCGTGGAGGGATCTCTTGAGAAGGTGGTGGACAAGATCAGCGAGCTTGCAGCCGCCCGGGAGAGGGAAGGACACCGCACCGGCATTATAGCCACCCGGGAGACCATGGACAGGTACACCAGCAGGAATGTGAAGTGCATCGGCACCAGGGAGGATGAGAGTACAGTGGCGGCCAATCTGTACGCCATCCTGCGTGATTTTGACGATGACGGGACAGAGTTTATCTACAGCGAAGCATTTGCGTCTGACGGAATCGGGAGCGCTGTCATGAACAGGCTTCTGAAGGCCGCAGGGCATCATGTGATAAATGTTTAAAAATGCAGGAGGAAAAAAGAATGTCAAATGTGTACGTAATGGATCACCCGCTGATCCAGCATAAGATCGGGCTGCTCCGGAGAGAGGAGACAGGATCCAGGGATTTCAGAGCCCTTGTGGAGGAGATCGCTATGCTCATGTGCTATGAGGCCACGAGGGACCTGAAGCTGGAGGATGTGAAGATCACCACCCCCATCTGTGAGACCACAGCCAAGCAGCTGGAGGGAAAAAAGCTGGCCATTGTCCCCATCCTCAGGGCGGGCATCGGCATGGTGGAGGGTATGCTGGCACTGATACCGGCGGCCAAGGTGGGGCATATCGGCCTGTACCGGGATCCGGAGACGCTGGAGCCGGTGGAGTACTACTGCAAGCTGCCTGCAGACTGCGACGAGAGGGAGGTCTTTGTGGTGGATCCCATGCTGGCCACAGGAGGCTCCTGTGCGGCGGCCATTGAGCTCCTGAAGGCAAAGGGGGTAAAGAAGATCCGCTTCCTGTGCACCATCGCGGCGCCGGAGGGCGTGGAGCGGATGCAGAAGGAACACCCGGATGTGGATCTCTACATCGGGGCCCTGGACGATCATCTGAACGATCACGGCTACATCGTGCCCGGCCTTGGAGACGCGGGAGACCGCATTTTCGGAACAAAATAGGAGAACAGAGTGTCAGGGAAATGGAACGGGAGGCATTTTTATGGCAAATAAAAGAGAAGACTATATAACCTGGGATGAGTATTTCATGGGAGTTGCGATCCTGTCCGGACAGCGGTCCAAGGATCCCAACACCCAGGTGGGGTGCTGCATCGTGAGCCAGGACAACAAGATCCTGTCCATGGGCTACAACGGGCTCCCCATAGGCTGCTCCGACGAGGAGTTTCCCTGGAACAGGGAGGGGGAGGATCCCCTGGAGACCAAGTATGTATATACCGTCCACAGCGAGCTCAATGCCATCCTGAACTACAGGGGCGGCAGCCTGGAGGGGGCCAAGCTGTATGTGTCCCTCTTCCCCTGCAACGAGTGCGCCAAGGCGATCATCCAGAGCGGCATCAAGGAAGTCATCTATGACTGCAACAAATACAAAGGGACTCCGTCCGTGGCTGCATCCATGCGGATGTTCGACGCGGCCGGAGTCAAATACCACCCCTACCGAAGGACCGGCAGGAAAATCGAGATCGAGCTTTAGGACTGGATGGCCTTTGCCTGGCGGAGAAGGAAACAGTAGCGCTTCCATGCTGCGTTTCCCCGGTAAATATAGCAGTCGATCAGGTCGGGATCGCAGGCGTTCTGAAAGTTGTTGTAGGCGTCTTCGATCTCCTGCCTGGCCTGCGCGATCTCCTCGGCAATGTCAAAATTGTCCCGGTCAAAGGACAGCCTTTTGTAGATGTCTTCCTCGGCTGCCCGTCCCCGCTGAAACAGCTTCATGTGCAGTCACCTCCACAGTCATTTCTCTTTATTTCCAGTATAGCCAGATTTTGAGAATAAAATACCTGAAGCCTGTCATATATATGTAAAAATGAGCAGGCAGGGAGCGTCGGGCAGGGCGTATGGAAGACGGGAGAGAGTATGGGCCGGGAGAAAAGACAGGATGGGTGCTGAACTTTGTGATACGCGCGATGGTGGGGATGGCTGTCATTTTCTTTGTAAATTATTTCCTTGACTTGCGGGGAATAGACATGGCGGTGGGCCTGAGTCCGGTGTCCTTTTTGACATCCGGAGTCCTTGGAATACCTGGGGTTGCGCTCCTTTACGGGATTGTGATCTACCAATCTTTGTGAGAATTTCACAAAGAAAAAATATTTCTGAAAAAGCTATGGACATTTGTGCGGTGTAGGGCTATAATACATCGTACAAGTTTTCATAACTTGTATCTGATTAAATCTTGTTGAAAATCTGACAAATGTTTCTGTAATTCAAGGCCTTTTCGGCAGAGAATTCAAAAACAGACAAGCACAACTAAATATGGAACTGTAAACAGAACAAGCAAGTAGTTTTACGCATGCGCAAAGCGTGTGGGGAGGATGTATGTGAGCAGCAGAAATTTGGTCATCTGCGATCCGGAGACAGAGTACGCTGCCAGGCTTGCCGGGTTTCTGAACGGGAAAAGGGAACTTGCCTTTCAAGTAAAAATATGTAAAAGTCCCGATCAGATCCAGGAGGCAGCAGGGCAGATGCCGATCGACATCCTGCTGATTTCTGAGGATCTCAGGGAGCTGTACGATCTTCAGGGCGAAGGGGAAAAGGCGGCCAAGACCGTTCTTCTCACGTCAGAGAGAGGCGAGGGCAAGGACATGGACACCATTTTCAAATATCAGTCAGGGGAACAGATCTGTATGTGTCTGATGCAACTTCTGGCAAGAGGGGAGAAGGCGGAGCTTCTCCGGATACGCAAGAAAGGAAATGGAAGAATCATAGGATTTTATTCGCCTGTGCGCCGGCTCGGGCAGACAAGAATGGCTCTCCGGAAGGGGAGAGAGCTGTCCCGCACAGAGAACGTGCTGTACTTAAACATGGAGGTTTATGCGGGGACAGGCTCGTATTTTCCGGAGGAGAGGCAGAAGAACATGTCTGAGCTTCTCTACTACGCAAAGCAGGAGTCGAGGAAGCTGGCGGGTGTCCTGGCAGGGCTGGTAAAGAGCCTGGAGGGCGTGGACTATGTGCCGCCGGCAGTCATACCGGATGACATCAGAGACGTGTCCCCGGGAGAATGGATCTGGCTATTTGAGGAGATCCTGCGGACAAGCATCTATGACACCCTTGTGCTGGACATCGGCGACAGCGTGCAGGGGCTGTACAGAATACTGGAAGCCTGTGATGAGATCTATATGTCTGCGGCAGATGACCCTGCGGCCTCCTCCAAGATACGGCAGTTCGAGGAAGCCCTTGAACAGGCCGGCTGCGGGCATGTGGCAGAAAGGGTGGTACGATGTGATATCAGAAGAACAGCTCCAGGAAAAGGTACTGGCCAGACTGGATCTGTCAAGAGAGATCGGAGACGATGAGCTGACAGAGCTGATCTTCCGGGTGCTGGACGAGGAGAGCGCAGGAGAGTATATTCCTCTCCAGAAGAAGGCGGAGCTGGGGCGGGAGCTTTACAATGCCTTTCGCCGGCTGGACCTTCTGCAGGATCTGATCGAGGACCAGGAGATTACGGAGATCATGATCAACGGCACACAGAATATTTTCGTGGAGAAAAAAGGGAAGATATACATGACAGACAAGCGCTTCCCCTCCCGGAGCAGGCTGGAGGACGTGATCCAGCAGATCGTGGCGGGGGCCAACCGCATGGTCAACGAGTCGGTGCCCATCGCCGATGCGCGCCTTTCAGATGGATCCAGAGTCAATGTGGTCCTCTATCCTGTGGCCCTCAACGGGCCGGTGGTGACGATCCGGAAATTTCCCTCAGAGCAGATCACCATGCAGGACCTGGTCCGCCTGGGAGCCCTCAGCGAGGAGACGGCGGGCTTTCTGAAGATGCTGGTCGTAGCCGGGTACAATATCTTCATCAGCGGAGGCACCGGTTCCGGCAAGACCACGCTTCTCAACGCCCTGTCCCAGTTCATACCGTCGGAGGAGAGAGTCATTACCATCGAAGACAACGCGGAGCTTCAGATCCAGGGAGTGCCCAATCTGGTGAGGATGGAGGCCAAAAATCCAAACATGGAGGGAGCCGGGGAGATCACCATCCGGCAGCTTATCCGGACTGCCCTCAGGATGCGGCCGGACCGCATCATCGTGGGGGAGGTCAGAGGAGCAGAGACTATTGACATGATACAGGCTATGTCCACCGGACATAAGGGTAGCCTCAGCACTGGCCACTCCGACAGCCCCAGAGACATGCTGCGGAGACTGGAGACCATGGTGCTCATGGGGATGGACATTCCCCTGGCGGCCATACAGAGGCAGATCGCCTCTGCCATTGACATCATCATCCACGTGGGGCGGCTTCGGGATAAGAGCAGAAAGGTGCTGGAGATCGTGGAGGTGCTGGACTATGAGGACGGGGAAATTCAGACAGGCTGTCTCTATGAATTTCAGGAGACAAAATGCAGGAGGACAGACGGCGTCATCGAGGGAAGATGGCAGAAGGTCCGGCCGCTCCTGCACACAGAAAAATTACTTTCAGCAGGATATCAGACCCCATGAGTATATTCTTGCGGTCTTAAAATATGCAGGATTTCTTGCAGCGGTTGCCTGGCTCTACTATGAATCGATATGGGCCTTTCTCCTGTGCGCACCGGGAGTCTTTCTGTATCTCAGATACTGGAAGGCAGAGTGCCTGGAAAAGAAGAAAAGAGAATTTGCCCTCCAGTTTCAGGAGGCGATCCGCTCTCTTGCGGCAGCTCTGAACGTGGGGTATTCCCTGGAAAATGCCATAAAAGAAACAAAAAAAGATATTAATATATTATATAGTGAACAGACGGCCATAAGCCGGGAGTTTGATTACATGATCCGGCAGATTTATCTGCAGATCCCCATGGATCAGATCCTGTACGAGTGGGCCCGGAGGATAGACCAGGAGGATCTCCAGAGCTTCGTCAATGTCTTTGTCACGGCAAAAAAGAGCGGAGGTGACTCCCTGAAGGTCATCCGGGATTCCATTGCCCAGATTCGGGACAAGATGGAGATGCAAAGAGAGATTGACACCATTCTTGCAGCCAGAAAATATGAGTTCAGGGTGATGTCCGTGATTCCCTTTGGCATCGTGGCTTACATGAAGCTGAGCTTTCCGGAATTTATGGGCGCGCTGTACGGAAATCTCATAGGAGCAGGAGTGATGAGCGCATGTCTGGCAGTGTATTTGGCAGCCTGGTATCTCGGGCGAAAAATTGTAAATATAGAAATCTGATCCTTCTTGTCACAGTCCTTTCTGTCCTGGGCGCTATGGCCCTGCTGGTGTCAGATGCAGGCAGAGCGGCAGCAGACCAGAGCCAGATAGAGAGAAACAGCTACGGGAAGGGAGAGAAGAGTGAAAGCTTCCGGGTTACAGCGGACGGAGAAGAGGCCAAAGAGAGGCTGGATGTCACCGTGGGAGAGCGGCAGTACACAGCGGAGGAGCTGCAGGAGATATTTGACAGGGCAGCCGAAGAGCTGGAGGTGCTGGTGCTGGGAGAAAATGAGAGTCTGGACAAGGTGACGGCGGATCTGTCCCTGGTAACAGAGCTGCCGGACCTTCCCATCGCCGTGGAGTGGGAGCTGGACAGGTACGAGGTTCTGAATGTAAGCGGTGAGATCCAGGAGGAGGCCCTGCGGGAAGCGCTGGTGGAGGAGAGAGAAGGCGTGCTTGTGAACCTGAAGGCCTTTATGACCTACACCCAGGACCAGACCAGGCAGGCGGTTCACGAGATAACGGTCAGGCTCTGCCCTGCCGCCAGGACAAAGGAGGAGAAGCTGATCGAGAAGATCAGAGCCTGGATTGCAGAGTATGACAATGAAAACAAGACGAAAGAAACGATAAAATTACCGAAAGAGGTGGATGGACAGAAGATCAGCTACCACTACCCCATGGACACAAGAGGGGCAGTGATCCTGGCGATGGGACTTATGACCGTGGTTCTTCTGTTCTGCCTGGAAAAGCAGAATGAGAAAAAGGACGAGGAGAAGAGAAAGCAGCAGATGATGATGGACTACCCCCAGATCGTCAGCCAGCTGAACCTTCTTCTGGGAGCGGGCATGAGCAGCAAGAGCGCTTGGAAGAAGATTGTGGACGACTACCAGAGGAGAAAGCCGGCAAGAGGGGAGCGGGCCGCCTACGAGGAGATGGCCGCCGCCTGGAACGAGATGTGCGGAGGTGTCCCGGAGAAGGACTGCTATGAGAGCTTTGGCGGCAGGTGCGGCCTGCAGGCCTACATGAAGCTGGGAGCCCTCCTGTCTCAGAATCTGCGGAGAGGGACAAAGGGGCTGGCGGATGCTCTGCGGCTGGAAGGCATCCACGCCTTTGAGGAGCGGAAGGCTCTTGCCAGGCGCCGGGGCGAGGAGGCGGGGACTAAGTTATTGCTCCCCATGTTCCTTATGCTGGCCGTGGTGCTGGTCATTGTCATCGTCCCGGCTTTTTTGTCCATCTCGCTTTAGCTTTCCGGCGGCTTTGATTTGGCGAAAGATAAATCCGAGAAAAAGGAGGAAAACATATGTGGAGAATCTATTATCTGATGCATTTGATGAAGGATAAAAAGGGGATTGGCGTGGTGGAGGTCATTCTGATTTTGGTGGTGCTTATCGGACTCGTGATCATATTCAAGTCCCAGCTCACAAGCCTGGTACAGACTATCTTTGAGAAGATTACAAGTGAAAGCGCAGGTATATAGGGAGATCCGCAGGGACCTCTCTGGCAGGCCCGGCGGGGATTTCCCGGGGATGGTGCGGCCGGCCAAGGCTCTGCCGGGAGAGATGACAGCCTTTTTGGCCCTCATATTCATCCTTCTCATCGCCTTTGCAGGCTCCCTTATGGAGAGCGCCTCCATCCAGTCGGCCAAGAATTACAGGCGGGCGGACATGAACCGGGCTATTGAATCGGTCTTTGCGGAATATCAGAAGGATTTGCTGGAGGAGTATGAGCTGTTTGCTCTTGAGGGAAGCTATGAGAGCGGAAGCTACAGTGAGGAAAAGGTGTTTGACCGGCTGGCCTACTACGGGGCGTCCAATATGGATCACACCATGGCCAGGCTCCAGCTTCTCACCGACGACGGGGGCGGTCCCTTCCTGTCCCAGGTCAGCGACTGGGTGAAGTACAGGTACGGGCTGGACAAGCTGGAGGGACTTTTGGGAAGCGCTCAGACCTGGAAATCCCAGGATGAGGGGATCAGGGACTACCAGGAGCAGGAACAGGAGGGCAGTCGGGAGCTCTCTTCCCTTCTGGAGGAGCAAGAGCAGAGCCTTCCCTCAGAGGACAACCCGCTGGAAACGGTGGAGCAGTTAAAGCAGTCTCCTCTTCTTGCCCTTGTAATGCCAAAGGACAGGCAGGTGTCCCGGAAGCAGATTTCCCTGGCAGAGCAGCCCTCCGGGAGGGCGCTGCAGCAGGGGTACGGTTCCTTCGAGGATGTGGCGGAGCAGGGGGAGGCCTCCAGACTGGCCCTGGGCGTGTACCTGATGGATCATTTTTCCTCGGCGGTTCCGGAGGGGACGGGAACAGCGGGCGCCGGACAGACGGCACTGTCAGGAGAGGCCAAAGCCTTGGGGAGCGGGCTGGACTACCAGCTGGAGTATGTGGTCAGCGGCCAGGCGTCAGATGCGGAAAATCTGGAAAAGACAGTCCAGAGGCTGCTCCTGATCCGGCTTGTGTCCAATTTTGCCTACATCCAGACCGACAGCGCCAAAAGGGCCGAGGCAGCGGCCATGGCGGCCACCCTCTGTACTCTGCTGGCAGTGCCTGCCATCATAGAGGCGGTCACCCAGGCTTTCCTTTTCGCCTGGTCCTTCGGTGAGAGCATCGTAGACCTGCGGGCCCTGCTGAAGGGCAGTCGCGTTCCCCTTGTGAAGGACAGTGAGAGCTGGCAGCTCCAGCTCTCCGGGCTTCTGACTCTGGGAAGTGAGGACGAGTGGAATGAGGGAAAGGACACCCAGGGCGGCATGAGCTATGAAGAGTACCTGCAGATCCTTCTCTTCCTCACGGACACAGACGAGGCGGCTATGCGGAGCCTGGATCTTATCGAGCAGCACATGCGGCTGGGGAAGGGGCTGGAATGGTTTCGCATCGACCACTGCATCACAAAGATGGAGTTGGACAGCAGCTGTAGTCTGCGCAGAGGGATCACGTACAGCTTTTCCACCTATTTTGGTTACCGATGACGGCGGGCCGCGTGACTGGCCGGCTGGTGAGACGGCAAGGCTGCCGGCCACAGGAAGGGAGTGCACAGGGGCGCCCTCCTGTATTCTTTTAATATTTGGTCAGAAAGGAGCTTTGGCATGATACTCCCATATAACGTCAAAAACATACTCTCATATTTTTATTCAGGTAATCCTCCTTGGAAGGATTTCCCTGCCACCAGGAGGGCGCCCCTGTGCACTCCCGGAAAACATACGAAGGGCAGCATCACGGTAGAGGCGGCGCTTGCCATGCCCCTCTTCTTTTTCGCAGTGCTCGTTCTCTGCTATATGTCTGAGGTCATGGCGATACGGACAAGTATCCGAAGCGGCCTTCAGTACGCGGGGAAGATTGCAGCCGAGAGTTCCTATGGAAAACCATTGCTTCTGCCGGGCAGCATAGAGAAGGAGCTTGTGAACGCAGTGGGTGCGGAGCGGCTGGACCGGAGCATTGTGGAGAACGGAAGCAGCGGCGTGCACTGTGAAAAATCCTATATGTCCATGAGTACCGGGATCATGGAGCTGAAGGCCAGCTACCGTGTGTATCTGCCGCTCCCCGTTTTCGGGAGCGCGGTGGTGCCCATGGAGGAGAGCTGCCGGGTCAAGGGATGGACCGGCTATGAGCGGGCGGGCTTTCTGGCAGAG
The DNA here is from genome assembly GCF_016900595.1 of Faecalicatena fissicatena. Classification (NCBI taxonomy): domain Bacteria; kingdom Bacillati; phylum Bacillota; class Clostridia; order Lachnospirales; family Lachnospiraceae; genus Faecalicatena; species Faecalicatena fissicatena. The sequence continues at coordinate 64,517 of NZ_JACLYY010000009.1, read as the reverse complement.
AATGAGGAAACCGTCTACATTACGGAGACGGGCATGGTGTATCATCGGGATTATCACTGCAGCTATCTGGAGCTTTCCATACGGATGGTGCCTGCAGAGAGTGTAGAGCATCTGCGAAACGAAAGCCAGGGAAAGTACTATCCATGTGAGACCTGTGCCCGGAGAGGAACCGCAGGCGGAGTGTATATCACTGATTACGGAGACCGATATCACAGTAGCTTGAACTGCAGTGGGCTGAAGAGGACCATCTATGCGGTCCCTCTGTCTGAGGCGGTGGGGAAGGGGGCTTGTTCCAAGTGTGGATAGAAATGGAAAAGTTACAGGAAGTATTGTCGGTGGAAAATCTGATCTGCCTTGCCTTTCTGCTGGGCATCTCGGTCTATGATATCTATTTTCACAGGATCTCCAAAGCAGTCCTTGTACTGGCCAACCTGCTGGCAGCCTTTCGCACGCTGTACACGCTGACAATGGCGGAAGGAAAACTGGGTAGGGCGGATGAGATGGATCTGATCTGGGCAGCAGCGGGAGCCGGAGCCGGGCTGCTTTTACTGGGAGTCGCCCGGCTCACGGGAGAGGCTGTGGGATACGGGGACGGCTGGCTGGTCATGGCGCTGGGGATCTACCTTGGCCTCTGGGGGCTTATGGAGGTGCTCGCTGTCGCCTGGGTGCTGCTGGCGGCTGCTGCGGCAGTGTGCCTGGTCAAAAAGAAGTGGTCACGCAAGGCAGTCCTGCCCATGACACCGTTTCTAACGGCAGGCTTTGTGATCCTGCTGGCAGGAGAATATTTCCGGGCGTAGAAGGGAAGAGGCTGCCCGGCGGGGAAAGGAGTCTGAGGAGTGAAAAAATATGGGAAAGAAGTATGGAGAGAAAAGGAAGGAGAGAGACCCGGGAGGCTGCCAAGGAAGCTTGACCGTGGAGGCTGCCTGCCTGATGCCCCTTGTGGGATTGATCCTTGTGAGCAGCATATTGTTATTATTTTATTTTCATGACAAGAATATAATTTCTTCCTGTGCCTATGAGACGGCAGTTGTAGGCAGCACAAAGGCCAGAGAGAAGGAGGGAGTGGAGGCGTCCCTCCTGAACCAGGCCTTTCAGGAACGGATACATGGGAAATGTATCTTCTTTCCGGGGGCCAGCGCGGATATCCAGGTGGGAGAGGATGAGATCACAGTCACTGCCTCGGCTTCCAGAAGATATTTCAGTTTGCGGGTTGTCCAGCGGGCGGCTGTGACAGAACCGGAAGATCATATAAGAAGAATACGGAGAATTACAGGATGAAAAAGAGGAAGAGAAAAAATGGATGTAAAAGAATATGGAATAAAGCAGGTCGGCATACGAAGAGGACTGGATACTACTTTTCTCGTGGTGGAGTGCGAAGGAGAGTATACAGAAGATTACCAGATGCGTATGCTGGAGGAAAACGATATGGAAGGGCTCTTGTGTCTGCGCGGCCATGGCGAAGAGGGCACCAGTATGTACGAGTATGATATCAGTGGGAAGACCTCGCTGAAGACAAGATACAAAGAAATAAAAATAGATATGAAAGAAATGATAAAGTTTATAACGGAACTGCTGAATGTGATTAGAGAGATCAATGCCCATCTTCTGGATGCGGATCACCTGCTCCTGGATCCGGAGTATATCTTCTGGGAGGACGGGGCATACTACTTTTGCTACTATCCTGGCGGGGGCTGGAATGTGTGGGAAGCTTTTCATCGCCTGACAGAGCAGTTTGTACAGTGGACAGATTTCAGGGATGACGCCAGCGTGCGCACTTCCTTCCTTCTCCACAAGGAGACAATGAAGGAAAACTACAGTCTGCATAAGATTGCCAGGCAGATAGAGGCCATGCAGGAGGAAGAAGTGAAAAAGAGGAGAGCCGGGGAGGAGAGGCCGGGTCAGACAGGATGGCCCGAAGACAGGGGCGGCGAGGCGCTGACGGCTGCTCCCGGTTCCGCCTACGACACATCAGAGCACGACTGGATCGCAAAGCAGGAAGCGGGGAGCAGCATTATGCGGGAGACGGAAAATATGTGGCGGCCGGTCCGGGATTTCCTCCGACGTCACAAAAAGCCAGCCTGGAGAGACTGGGATGGCATTTATATAGATGAGGAGGAGCTGTAGGCTTCAATATGTTGATTTTTTAAGAAAGATATCCGGAAAATGGGAATATATGGTATAATGGAACAAATGTGACACAGACATAACAATGCGGAAAGTGAAAGGGAGTCTTGCATGTGCCGAAAAAAAGCACCCTGTACGGTCGCTCTGATCGTGGTGAATGTGGCAGTGTTTATTTTTCTCAGCTTTGGAGGGATGACAGAGGATGCATACTATATGCTTCAGAACGGAGCCATGTATCTTCCCCTTTTGCAGCAGGGAGAGTACTATCGGCTGATCACATCCATTTTTCTGCATTTTGGATTTTCCCATCTGGTCAACAATATGCTTATGCTGGGTGTGATGGGCTGGCAGCTGGAGCTGGTGGTCGGGAAGATTAAATTTCTGATCATCTATTTCGCGGCGGGCATTGGCGGCAATATGCTGTCTGCTCTGGTAGAGATGAGAACCGGGGATTTTGCTGTGAGCGCAGGGGCGTCCGGCGCTATATTCGGAATCATAGGAGCCCTTCTTTATATTGCGGTGCGCAACCACGGTCAGATTGGCAATGTTTCCGGCCAGGGCATCCTTGTCATGATCGCCCTGACTTTGTACTATGGGTTTACCAGTTCGGGGGTAGATAATTTTGCTCACATCGGCGGGCTGGCGGTGGGATTTGTGCTGGCGGTTCTCCTATACAGGAAGAGAGACACGGAATTCCGTTCCGGCATTTACCGCTGATGTCACAGAAATCTTTCCTCCGTGGGCCCGGACTGTCCGGTCCGCAATGGCGAGGCCCAGCCCGGTGCCTCCTTTTTTGAAGGTGACAAAGGGCTCAAAGATATGATCCAGATGTTCCTGGCTGATGCCGCAGCCGGTATCCCGGATGGCGACGACAATTTCAGATGAAGAACAGGCTGCATCCAGACGGATAGAGCCTTTTCCGTCAATAGACTCCCGCGCGTTTCGAAGAAGGTTTAAGAAGACCTCTCTTAATTTGACCCGATCCCCCCTGAAAGAGGGAAGGTCCGGCGCCAGCCGGGAAGTGAACTCAACGGGGCTCTCGGCGCAGGAGGCGGCAAAGGAGAGAACAATCTGTTCCATAAAAGAGCGGAAGGAAAATTCTGTCAAAAAGAGTGAGCGGCTGTGGTTCAGAGAAGACAGATCTGTCAGGAGCTGCTGCATATATTCTACATCCTCCCGCATGGATACCCAGTACCGGTCTGATGCAATCCCGGGATGCCGGGACTCCAGAAGCTGGAGGGTGCTGTATACAAGAGTCAGAGGATTCCGGATCTCATGGCTGATGGTGGACAGCGACTCCTCATGGGAAGCCAGAAGCTTCTCGATGAGGGCGCGGTTCTCCGGGGATTTTGCCATAAGCTGCTGTAATTTGTCGTAATCTGTACTTGTAAACATAGGTTCATTACCGCCTTTCTGAAGTAAAAGTTTAGCATCGGCGGTTAAAATATTCAATCACAATTTTAGGAAAGAAAGAGGGAAAAGAAGATGAGAGATGACAACTGTATTTTCTGCAAAATAGCAAACGGAGAAATTCCGTCAGCGACAATCTATGAGGACGATGATTTCCGGGCTATCCTGGACCTTGGCCCGGCGTCAAAGGGACATGCGCTGCTTCTCCCGAAGGAGCACTATGCGGATCTCTATGCCCTGCCGGATGAGACAGCGGCAAAGGTGCTTCCAACAGCCAAGAAGATCGTATCCCGCATGAAGGACGTGCTGGGCTGTGACGGCTACAATCTGGTGCAGAACAATGGAGAGTGCGCGGGGCAGACAGTCTTCCACTTCCATCTGCACATGATCCCCCGCTATAAGGATGACGAGGTTGGGCTTGGCTGGAAGATGGGCGAGCTCAGCGATGCGGACAGAGATGAAATCCTGGCAAAATTGAGAGAAGGCCAGCAGTAATCCGGAAAAGAAAAACTGAAGATGAAGGAAAATGATGTGGGAATTGAGTTCATAGGCAGACAGGGATTCGATGCTGTTTACGAAAAGTACAAGAACCTCATTTTCCAGACGGCGTTTCTGTACATAAAAGAGTGGTACGCGGCAGAAGATATCATGCAGGAAACCTTTCTGCGGTACTACATTTACATGGAACACACGAGAGTGGAGAACACAAAATACTGGCTTCTCACCACTGCAAAGAATATTACGCTGAATTATATCAGAGATAACAGCCGCAGTACTGTCCTCGACATGGAGGATGAAGAGGAGGGAGTATATGGTTCTGTGGAAGGCGGCGAGGAAATCTTCTTTGACAAGCTGTGGAGGAAAGAAGTGCTTGAGGCCGCTGACACCATCCTGGATGCGCTTTACCGCAAGAACAGAAGATGGTATGACGCGGTTACCCTTGTGTATTGTATGGAGAAACCTCAGAAGGAGGTCGCTGCGTGTATGGATATGAGTCTGGAAAGTCTGCAGAGTATGCTGTATAGAGCAAGAAACTGGATAAAGAAAAATTACAGAGAAGAATTTGACCACATCCATGAAGCATAAAAACAGGTGTCGTTCTGACACCTGTTTTTTAAGGATGCGCGTCTATTCATTGACAGCAGACTCTATTAAATCAATAATAGTATCAATAGAATTCTGCTGATGGGATTTGGACATGGCCTCAATGTACTGCTGTCTGTTCTCGTAGAGAGTATGGACGCAGGAGAGGAATTTTTCGTTTGTAATGTCTTCTTCCTCCAATACCATGCTGAAGCCCTGGCGCTCAAAGGAGCGGGCGTTCAGGATCTGGTCGCCACGGCTCGCATTTGCGGAGAGGGGGATCAGCAGATTCGGCTTGTGCAGTGCGAGAAGCTCACAGATGGCATTGGCTCCCGCCCTGGAAATGACGATGTCTGTCAGGGCAAAGAGGTCTTTCAGTTCATCCTTGATGTATTCATATTGGACATAGCCGTTCAGATTGTTTAGGGTGGGGTCAAGCTTGCCTCTGCCGCACAGGTGGATGATCTGAAAATCCTTCAGAAGCTCCGGGAGATTGCTCCGCACCGCATTGTTCACAGCTACAGCTCCCAGGCTTCCGCCGATTACGAGAATGACCGGCTTATCAGACGTAAAGCCCGTGAAACTCCTTGCTTTTTCAGCATCTCCCTCAAGAAGCTCCTGGCGGATGGGGGATCCGGTCAGAACAGCCTTGTCGGCAGGAAGAAGATCCACTGTCTCCGGGAAATTGCAGCACACCTTCACTGCGGAAGGTATGGAAAGCTTGTTGGCAAGTCCAGGCGTCATGTCGGACTCGTGGATAATTACGGGGACTTTACACTGTTTCCCTGCCACGACCACCGGGACAGACACAAATCCTCCCTTGGAGAAGATCACATCCGGTTTGAGAAGCCTGATCAGCTTTTTCGCTTCGCCAAAGCCCTTCAGCACCCGGAAAGGATCTGTAAAGTTCTGGACGCTGAAGTAGCGGCGCAGTTTTCCGGAGGAGATCCCGTGGTAAGGAATTCCGAACTGTTCGATCAGCTCCTTCTCAATGCCATTGTAGGAGCCGATGTAGTGAATATCATATTGTAACTCCCGCAGCCGGGGAAGCAGTGCGATATTCGGGGTGACGTGGCCCGCAGTACCGCCGCCAGTTAAAATAATACGTTTCATGATATCTGTATTCCTCCGATTTTAATTTCTATTAACAATTGTAAACGTAAGTACGTCGGGGGTCAAGGAAAAGTAGCAATCACAGTACGAAAGAAATAGTCAGAGAGGTGGCCGATGAGAGAATATTCTAATAATGAACAGTCCTGCGAGGAGCAGAGAGAGGAAGAGCAGTTCAAGGCTCTCCTGGAAAAGCAGATGCGCAGAGAAGCTGAGCAGATTGAAGAGGAACTGGAAAATAATCCCGAGATTGCCGGGCTGTCCCCTGACGACAGCGCTAAGGAGAAGCTGTACGAAAAAATAGAGGAGTATGAGCGGCAGCAGGCTGTGCGCAGACTGTCTCCGGAGGATCAGGAGGCGCTGCGTCTTGGGCGGCAGATCCAGAAGGAGAAGGCCCTGGAGAGGAAAAACACAGTCGATTCCAAATCCGGATCCAGGCATGGGAAAAAGCGCTTCTTCAAGCGCCTGGCCGGTGTTGCGGCAGTGTTCGTCATTGTGGCTGCTGTGGGGATCACAGGTGTCGGCGGACCGGCTAGGGTGATGGAGGTTCTGCAGCAGGTGGTGGGGAGTAGGGAGATGACAAAAGTCAATTCTGATGAAGAGGATTTGTTGGATTCAGGAGAGAACCAGGAGGAGAGGATATACCAAGAGATAAAAAATGCGTTTGCTATAGATCCGGTAAGAATCATTAAATTGTTACCTGAAATGGAATTTTTGGATGCGCAAATCGACACAGATTTGCAGGTGGTAAATATGTTTTTTGAAAAAGACGGAGACATTATTTCGTATATTATGAACTTTTCTCAAGAAGATATTGCTTGGGGAGCAGACATAGAAGATATCTTTATACACGAATATAAATATCCCTTAAATATGGTCGAAGTCACCATTCAAGAATATGAAATAAAAGAAACCGGAAAGAAAAAATATTCGGCTAGTTTTGATTACCAAGACGTTCACTATCAACTTACAGGTATTATGGAAAAAGGAGAAATAGAAGAAATTTTAAATAATTTATATTTTTTCTAAAAAACGCGTCAGTTTTTGTAAAGTTATGTGTCTTACTATATGGAAAGAAAAGCAGAACAAGGAAAAGGAGGGACATTTTTTGAAAAAGAGACTGATATCTGTATGCTTCGCAGCTATGTTGATGATGGGCCTTACAATAACCGCAGAATTCCCAACAAAAGCAAATGAAAGCAAGCCTATGTTAGACGGCTCATACCTGACATGCGAAGATGAATCTACAGGTATTGCGGGCGCAATGACCAGAGGTGTGGATCTGCAGACAGGGTATTCCAAAATTAGAGAGTTAGGCCCTGGACAAATTTATGCCGGTGGCACGACGATTGCTCAGCACGAGGTAGAGCTTGTAAAAGTGGCTGTTATTGTGGAAAGAGCAAAAGATGAAAATGACACTTGGCATTATGTGGATTCCTGGCAGAAGGAGAATAAGAATACTTATGTTGCCAGTACAAGTAAACTGCTGGAAGTAGAGGGAGACTGGTACTACAGAGTACGCTGTGTCCATTCAGCAGGAAATGACTTGAGCAGTTCCTATACTGATGGTTTATATATTCATGAGCCCGAAGAAGACTAAAAAACAAAAAGAAATAATTAAAAAACCAAACCAAGAGAACATTTTAAACTCGATCTTTTGATCGAAAAGCCCAATGGGCACCAAACCATCCTGCCGAGCTGCTGTATCTGCTGCTTCGTGGCGCACCTGGAAACAATAATCAAATAACAATTTTATTTTTTCCTTACATTGAGAAGCCGTCATACAGGCCCGAAAGGGCTAAAGACGTCGTGAAGCAGCAGATACAGCAGCTTGGCGGGACATAAGAGAACGCACACAAAAAAAGAAAAAACTAAACGAAAGAGAGGGCGCTGCCACAAATAAGAGTGGCGGAGGGCCCTCTCTTTCCAATTTAGTGCTTTTGCATTAGTTCTCCTGTGCCTTTGCCATGCGGAGAGCCTTGGCAAGCTGGTCCGGACAGGATGTGGGTTTAAAGCCGCACTGGATGCCCTCGATACGGGAGATGGCCTCGTCTACATTCATGCCCTCCACAAGCCGGGCAACTCCCTGGGTGTTTCCGGCGCATCCGCCTACGAATTCTACGGATTTGATGGTGTCGCCGTCCAGCTCTACATTGATGAGCTGTGAACAGACGCCCTGTGGTCTGAACTGTATCATGATAGAAACCTCCTTATCCTTTGCACTCCCTGTACAGAGATCTGTACAGAGGAGAAGATGTCTTTCATCGAAGAAATTATATCAAAAAGGCAGGTTGAAATCAACGGCTGGGTCAGCACCCAGCTATTCGTCCAGCCATATGGCCAGGTCAGAGCCCATATTTCTGATAAAGCTCCTCCCTGTACGAAGAGTCGGATGCAGCCTTTATGATCTGATCTTCTTTTTTCTCTTTGTTTAGAATAAGGATTAATTTGCTGTAGCGGTCGGATGCCTGCTGCCGCCCAATGGCCTCACCCTGCTGCCTTCCAATCCGCGTCCACTCCTCGCGCCCCTTCTCTATGGCGTCATCCCATATCATCTGTCCAAGTTTTGTCATGGCAATCGCCTCCTTTATTGCTTCCAGGTCATCGTCCTTCAAAAATTTCACTGCGAAAGCGTAGAGTATCGCTTCCATCTTCTGGATCTCCTCCGGGTCAAAGGAGCTCTCGGCTGCCCGCAGGAGCTGAATGGCCTGCAGGATCCGGTTCTTCTGTCTGAGACTGCCTCCCATCAGGGGAGAGAGGAGCAGGGGAATGATGTCTTCCCTCGACACAGAAGAGGCACCATTTTCAGCAAGCCGGGAAAAGAGCTGGTCTGAGTTGTCGTCCTTTAATCGGATCAGGCGGACCCGGTACGTGTTAATCCCCTCTGTGATGCTGTCCCGGAGCTTTTTGGCCCTGTCGGAGCAGATGACGTAGGTGATCACCGGCCCGCCGAGCCGCCGGGAGGCGGACGCCTCATACTCCCGGAACCGCCGCATATCGCTGACGGAGACTGAGTCGCTCTCAAATTCAAAGTGATACCAGAGACCGTTTTCCATCTCGTAGAGAAAATCCTGGTACATGTGTCGGGTCTCCAGCTCCACTATTTCCGTGGGCGCTGACCGGACGGCCTTCTCCGGGATACCCAGCCAGTGGATCAGCTCATCGCCAAAGTAGTCCGCGGCGGACTTGAAAGCCAGATCCTCAAGATGAGAAAGATCCGTGTTCAGTTTGTTTGCTTCCTGCAATATGTCCCTCCGTTTCCGGCGGCACAGGAACTGTTTTCATATCCTTATCATACCATACCAGATAGCAGATTGCCTTTATTTTATCGTAAATGTACAAAATATTCGTTGGATATCTGTCCGATGCGGACTGAGATATTCAGATAAATGCAGCTAGAAAATATCTGCAGCTGAAATGTGCGGCAGATGATCTTGATTGACAGGAAAACAGCGCTGTGCGGCTGCTATCTGTACTATCTACGATACCATGGGAGACGGAGAAAAGCAATACCTTCCCCTGCAATTATAGCAACCATTTGAAATCCCGGCCGCAACGCCCTGAGCCACCTGGTCGCGACACTCTGATCCTATCCAGTCACAACCCTGATTGCAAACCACCTTCTCCCACGCTATAATGAAAGGGCATTAAAAAGGATGATCAGACATGATTATTATAAGGTAGAAAGGATGAGCAAAATGATTGGAATTATAGGAGCAATGGAGGAGGAGGTCTCCGCCTTAAAGGAGGAAATGCAGACGGAGGAGATAAAGGAGATCGCGGGTATGACCTTTGTGAAGGGCGTTCTCTGCGGCCGGAATGTGGTGGTGGTGCGCAGCGGCATCGGCAAGGTCAACGCGGCTCTGTGCGCCCAGATACTGGCCTCCGAGTTCGGCGTGGACGCGCTGATCAACACAGGCATCGCCGGTTCCCTTGACGCCCGCATTGACATTGGGGATATAGTGATCTCCACGGACTCCCTGTACCACGACATGGACGCCTCCAAGTTCGGCGACCCGATGGGACAGATCCCAAGGATGGACGTGTTTTCCTTTGAGGCGGATCCCCGCCTGGTAGAGCTGGCAAAAGAGGCCAACCAGGAGGCAAACCCGGACATCCACACATTTACGGGAAGGGTAGTGTCAGGCGACCAGTTTATCTCAGACGCCAAGGACAAGGAGAGGATCAAGCGCAATTTCGATCCTCTGTGCACGGAGATGGAGGGAGCGGGCATTGCCCACGCCGCCTACCTGAACGGAATTTCGTATGTCATTATCCGAGCGATTTCTGACAAAGCCGACAACAGCGCCTCTGTAGACTATCCGGTCTTTGAAAAACAGGCTATCGCCCACAGCGTAAGGCTTGTGAAGGCCCTCCTTTTGAAACTGCCGGAAAAGGGTCTGTAAAAGCAGCGGCACAGCTCGCCAGAAAGCGCCGGAAATCCCCTGTTTCCGGGCAGAAACTGTAGAACGGTTTTTCTGGTTTCCCTTCCGGATTTGAGTATAATCAAATCAAAGAAGGAGGGTTAGATCATGTTAGAAGTGGTATTGGACAGACATATTATGGTTATCCTTATGGGGATAGCCGCGGCTGTGGGGGTGATCAGCAAGATCGCGGCCGGCATTTCTCTGAAGAGACTGGTCCGGGCGGCCGGCAGTATGAATAAGAGCGGACATCCCCTGGTTCGCCTGGTGAAGGCAAAATTTGAACATGCCTGCATGGTGAGCGACCGGGTTCAGAACGTGGAGGTGTTTGTGGAAAAATATCTGCATGAGTACCGGGCCGGAGGGCTCAGGCTTCACACCTGGAGACGCCTGGAGAAGGCGGGCGTGTGGCTGTGCCTTCTGTTTGGACTGGCCGGCGCGGGTGCCTGGTACGCGTCCCGGGGCATGGCGGACCAGGTGATCCAGTACGGCGCGGCGGGAGCGGGAGGAGCCATTCTTCTCTTCCTGTTCCAGCTCACAAGCGATGAGAAGTACCAGCTTGGAGTCATCAGAAACTATATGGTGGATTATCTGGAAAATGTCTGCGCACACCGGTATGAGAAGGCGCAGGCGGACAGAGTGAAGGAAGAGTGGAAGGCCATGGCTCCGCCGGACACAAATTCCCGGTCTGAGGAGATCCAGCCGGCACGGGAGATCCAGCCGGAGATCCTGCAGCCGGCAGAGGGCCCGCAGCCTGAAATCCGCCAGCCGGAGATGAGCCGGCCGGAGATGCATCAGCCGGAAATGCGCCAGTCAGAGATGGGTCAGCCACAGAACCTGCGGGAGGCGCAGGAAGAGAAGGCGCAGGCGGCAGAAGGCAGGGAGCCGGCCTGGGAGCCGGTTCAGAAAGCTGCACAGGAAGCAGTCCGGGAGACAGCCGCCCGGGAGCCGGCTCAGGAGCAGAGAGAGCAGCGGCTGCGCTTCCAGGAGGAAGCCTCCAGAGAGCTGGCTGCTGACGCGAAAAAACGCCAGAGCGGAAAGGACAGGCCTGTAAGGGAGACAAAAGCGGCCCGGACGAGGACCGGAAAAGAGGAGGACGAGGTCTCAAAGGAGGTCCGCATCCGGGAGATACTGGAGGAGTTTTTGGCTTGATTATAAAGGGTAATACTGGTAAAATAGACTTGATATGAGCTGAAGCGGGCCTGTCTGCCTTGCCTAAGAGCTGTATCGTGTATCATAAGTATACAATAACGAAGAGAGAAAGAAGGGTTTACCATGAGCAGTAAAGTTACATTCGACTATTCAAAGGCAATGACATTTATCAAAGAGCATGAAATAGACTCCATGAAAGAGATCGTAGGAAACGCCAAGGACGTCCTGGTGAGCGGAACAGGAGCCGGCAACGACTATATTGGCTGGGTAAATCTCCCTGTAGATTACGATAAAGAAGAGTTCGCGCGCATCCAGAAGGCGGCAGAGAAGATTCAGAGCGACTCCGAGGTACTGATCGTCATCGGTATCGGCGGCTCCTACCTGGGAGCAAGAGCTGCCATCGAGTTCCTGCGCCACGGCTTCTACAACAATGTATCCAAAGAGATCCGCAAGACACCGGAGATCTACTATGCAGGAAACAGCATCAGCAGCACCTATCTGAAGGGGCTCATCGACGTGATCGGCGACAGAGATTTCTCCGTAAATATCATCTCCAAGTCCGGAACGACCACAGAGCCGGCCATCGCCTTCCGCGTGTTCAAGGAGATGCTGGAGAAGAAATACGGCAAAGAGGAAGCGGCCAAGAGGATTTACGCCACCACGGACAAGGCAAGGGGAGCCCTGAAGAACCTGGCTACAGAGGAGGGCTACGAGTCCTTCGTTGTGCCGGACGATGTAGGAGGACGCTTCTCCGTTCTGACAGCTGTGGGACTTCTGCCCATCGCAGTCAGCGGCGCAGACATCGAGAAGCTGATGGAGGGCGCAGCGGCAGGAAGAGAGCTGGCGCTGAACAAGCCATTTGAGGAAAATGACGCCCTGCAGTACGCGGCTGTCCGCAACATCCTTCACAGAAAGGGCAAATCCGTAGAGGTGCTGGCGAACTACGAGCCGAGCCTTCACTATGTATCTGAGTGGTGGAAGCAGCTCTACGGCGAGAGCGAGGGAAAAGACCAGAAGGGTATCTTCCCGGCATCCGTGGATCTTACTACAGACCTCCACTCCATGGGCCAGTTCATCCAGGACGGCAGCCGCATCATGTATGAGACAGTCCTGAATGTGGAGACATCCAGAGAGGAAATCCTCATTAACGAGGAGCCGGTGGATCTGGACGGCCTGAACTACCTGGCGGGAAAGAGCATGGACTTTGTAAACAAGAGCGCCATGAACGGAACAGTCCTGGCCCACACAGATGGCAATGTGCCGAACCTGATGGTGAATATTCCGGAGCAGAATGAATTTTATCTGGGTGAGCTCTTCTACTTCTTCGAGTTTGCCTGCGGCGTCAGCGGCTATGTATCCGGCGTCAATCCGTTCAACCAGCCGGGCGTTGAGAGCTACAAGTCAAACATGTTCGCTCTCCTCGGAAAGCCGGGCTATGAAAAAGAGAGAGAAGAGCTGCTGAAGAGATTGTAAGCTATACGAGGCTATCAGATGACTGAACTTTACGCCAGACTGCAAAGATACAGCGTTTCTGACTATTACGGGTTTCACATGCCGGGGCACAAGCGGAACACAGCGCGCTTCGGCAGTGATCTTCCCTACGGGATCGACATCACTGAGATCGAGGGATTTGACGACCTCCACCACCCGGACGGGATCCTGAAGGAAGCGCAGGAGAAGGCCTCCCGGATCTACGGGACCGGCGAGACGAGATTTCTCGTGAACGGAAGCACAGCGGGGATATTAAGCGCCATCCTGGGGTGCACCCGGAAGGGAGATCAGGTGCTGGTGGGCCGGAACTGTCACAAATCCGTGTATCACGCCATCTATATGAACGAGCTGGAGCCGGTGTACCTGTACCCCGGTTTCCGACCGGATATTCAGTTGAATACAGAAATATCTGTAAGCGCAGTGAAAGCTGCGCTTAATGAACATTCCAGGGTAAAGGCGGTGATCCTGGTCTCCCCCACCTATGACGGCGTCGTCTCGGACATCCGGGGCATTGTCGGGGAGGTCCATAAGAGGGGAATTCCCCTGATCGTGGACGAGGCACACGGGGCCCACTTTGGCTTCCACCCCTATTTTCCGGAGAGCGCCCTGGGACAGGGGGCGGACGTGGTGATCCACAGTCTCCACAAGACGCTGCCGGCTCTGACCCAGACGGCCCTCCTCCACGTGGACGGGCCCTTTGCAGATCGGGAGCGGATCTTCCGCTATCTGGACATGCTCCAGTCCAGCAGCCCCTCCTATGTGCTCATGGCTGGCATCGACAGGTGTATCCATCTGCTGGGGGAGAAGAGGGAGGAGCTCTTTGGCCCCTATGTGGAGCAGCTTAAGAGGCTCAGAGAGCGGCTGAGACATCTGGAAAAGCTCTCCCTTGTACAGACAGAGCGCTACGACCGGTCCAAGCTGGTCCTGTCTGTAGGCAGGGCGGACATGACCGGAAGAGAGCTGTATCTGTGGCTTCTTAGGGATTATCATCTGCAGCTTGAGATGGCCGCCGGCTCCTACGCCTTGGCCATGACAAGCGTGGGGGATACGCAGGAGGGCTTCCGCCGGCTGGGGGACGCCCTGGAGGAGATTGACAGATCCGCGAGGGAGAGAGCGGCAGCAGTCCCCTGCCAGGCCGGCGGCCTGCCGCGGAATGAGATAGTCTGCACAAGCGCCCGGATGGAGGAGTTGGCCCGGGAGACGAGCCCTGTGAAGGGACAGGTGAAAAAAGTGCTCCTGGAGGAGAGCGAGGGACTGGTGTCCACAGAGTACGCCTACCTCTATCCGCCGGGCATTCCGCTCATCGTTCCGGGAGAGCGCATCAGCCGGGAGAGTGTGGAATTGCTGCTCACAAGCAGAAGCCAGGGATTTTCCCTGGAAGGTATGGAAGAAGAAGGAAGCATCAGGGTCTGGATAAATGGGTAAAATATACTACATAATAGGAAAAAGTTCATCAGGCAAGGACACTATTTTCAAGGAGCTTCTGTCCCGCATCCCGGAGCTGAAGCAGGTGGTGCCCTACACTACAAGGCCCCGCCGGGAGGGGGAGAAAGACGGGGTGGAGTATTTCTTCACAGACGAGAAGCGGACAGAGGAGCTGGAGCGGGCGGGCCGCATCATTGAGCTCCGGGCATACGATACAGCCTGCGGCGTGTGGAAATATTTTACAGCTGACGACGGACAGATCGATCTGGAGACGGGAAATTATCTCATGATCGGGACTTTGGAATCCTACGAAAAAATGGTACAATACTACGGGGCGGAGAACATCCTGCCCCTCTATATAGAAGTGGAGGACGGAGAGCGGCTTTCCCGGGCGCTTGCCAGGGAGAGGCAGCAGGCGCAGCCAAAGTACAAAGAGCTGTGCCGCCGTTTTCTTGCGGACGAGGAGGACTTTTCGGAGGAAAAGCTGCGCCGGCTGGGCATACAGCGCCGGTTCCGCAACGAAGATAAAGAACACTGTTTAGAAGAAATCACAGAGGTAATATACAATGGGAAGCTTTAAAGACGTAGTAGGACACAAGGACATTATCAACTATATACGCAATGCCGTGACAGAGAACAAGGTGTCACATGCCTATATCCTGAACGGGGAGAGAGGCTCCGGCAAGAAAATGCTGGCGAACCTGTTTGCCACTACGCTCTTGTGCGAGGAGCAGGGGCCGGATCCCTGCAATAAATGCCACTCCTGTCACCAGGCGGAGAGTGGGAACCATCCGGACATCATCCGGGTAACCCACGAGAAGCCGAATACCATCAGCGTGGACGACATCCGCAGGCAGGTCAACGAGGACATTCAGATCAAGCCCTACCAGGGCCCCTACAAGATCTACATTATAGCGGAGGCGGACCTGATGACCGTGCAGGCTCAGAACGCCCTTCTCAAGACCATCGAGGAGCCCCCTGCCTACGCGGTGATCTTTCTTCTCACAGAGAACGCGGAGGCCCTGCTTCCCACCATCACCTCCCGGTGCGTGATGCTGAAGCTGCGTAACATCAAGGATACCCTGATCCGCAAGTACCTCATGGAGACTATGCATGTGCCGGACTACAAGGCGGACATGTGCACAGCCTTTGCCCAGGGAAATATGGGGCGGGCGATCATGCTGGCCAGCTCGGATCACTTTAACGAGATCCGGGAGGAGGCGGTCCAGCTTCTGAAATACATCAACGAGATGGACATCAGTGAGATCACGAAGGCCATCAAGAAGATTAACACTTATAAACTCGAGATCAACGACTACCTGGACATCATCATGATATGGTACAGGGACGTGTTGCTATATAAGGCGACAAAGGATATGGACAAGGTCGTGTTCAAAGACCAGATCAGCTACATCCAGGAGCGGGCAAAGAAGAGCTCCTACGAGGGCATTGAGCTGATACTGGAGAGTCTGGAGAAGGCCAAGACACGCCTCAAGGCAAATGTAAATTTTGACCTTGTCATGGAGCTTTTGCTGCTGACGATAAAGGAGAACTGACAGATATGACAAAGGTGATTGGAGTAAGATTTCGCAGGGCGGGGAAGGTCTATTTCTTCTCCCCCGGAAAACTGGAGATCCACCATGGGGACAATGTGATCGTGGAGACCGCCAGGGGCGTGGAGTTCGGAAATGTTGTGACCGGGCCGCGAGAGGTGGAGGAGGAGAGGATCAGCCAGCCTCTCAAATCCGTCATCCGCATCGCAAACAAGGACGACTACCGCCGGGAGGAGAAGAACCGGGAGAAGGAGAAAGAGGCCTTCAGCATCTGCCAGGAGAAGATCCGCAAGCACGGGCTGGAGATGAAGCTCATCGATGCGGAGTACACATTTGACAACAATAAAGTGCTGTTCTACTTCACCGCAGACGGAAGGATCGACTTCCGGGAGCTGGTAAAGGACCTGGCCAGCGTGTTCCGCACAAGGATCGAGCTGCGCCAGATCGGCGTGCGGGACGAGACTAAGATCCGGGGAGGCATCGGCATCTGCGGCCGGGAGCTGTGCTGTCATACATACCTGACAGAGTTTGCCCCAGTGTCCATCAAGATGGCCAAGGAGCAGAATTTGTCCCTCAACCCCAGCAAGATTTCGGGCGTGTGCGGCAGGCTCATGTGCTGCCTCACCAATGAGGAACAAAACTACGAGGAGCTGAACAGCCGTCTGCCGGCGGTGGGAGACACAGTCACTACGCCGGAGAAGCTGAAAGGCGACGTGCAGGCCGTCAATGTGCTGCGCCAGCTGGTGAAGGTGGTCGTTACCCTGGACAACGATGAGAAGGAGGTCCGGGAGTACAAGGCAGCGGAGCTGCGCTTCAAGCCCCGCCGGAAGAAGAAGGACACAAAGATCTCCAGGGAGGAGATGGCGCAGCTGAAGGCACTGGAGGAGAAGAACGGAGCGTCGAAGCTGGATGACAAGTAAGAGTACAGTGGATTTAAAGCCGGGGGAACGCCTGGACGACCTGCAGATCAAGGGGTACCGGATCATCCAGTCCCCGGGCCGGTTCTGCTTTGGCATGGACGCGGTCCTGCTGTCCGCCTTCGCAAAGGTAAAAAAGGGTGAGCGGGCGCTGGATCTGGGGACCGGGACAGGCATCCTCCCCATTCTGCTGGAGGCAAAAAACGAGGGGGAGTCCTACACCGGCCTGGAGATTCAGGAGGAGAGCGCGGACATGGCCCGCCGCAGCGTCCTTGTCAACCACCTGGAGGACAGGGTCCGCATTGTCACGGGAGATATCAGAGAGGCAGCCGCCCTTTTCGGCGCCGCCTCTTTTCACGTAGTCACAGTCAACCCGCCTTACATGATCGGAGATCACGGCCTGAAAAATGCCAACGAGGCCAAGTACATTGCCCGCCACGAGGTGCTCTGCACCCTGGAGGACGTGCTAAGAGAGAGCGCCAGGCTCCTGGAAAATAAAGGTCGGTTTTATATGGTGCACCGCCCCTTCCGGCTGGCCGAGATCCTCGCCGGCATGAGCCGCCACCGGATCGAGCCGAAGCGGATGCGTCTTGTCCACCCCTACATAGACAGGGAGCCAAACATGGTGCTCCTGGAGGGAGTGAAGGACGCGAGCCCAAGGATGACCGTGGAGCCGCCCCTGGTGGTGTACAACAAAGACGGAACCTACACAGACGAGCTGTTAAAGCTGTACGGTCTGGACAGACAGGAGAAACATTAGGAGAGAAATATGGCAGGAACACTGTATCTGTGCGCCACCCCCATCGGGAACCTGGAGGATATGACCTTCCGGGCCGTGCGCACACTGAAGGAGGCAGATCTCATAGCCGCGGAGGACACCCGCAACAGCATCAAGCTGCTGAACCACTTTGAGATACGGACTCCCATGACCAGCTACCACGAATACAACAAGATTGAGAAAGGAAAGAAGCTCACAGCGCTTCTCCTGGAGGGAAAAAATATCGCCCTCATCACGGACGCCGGCACGCCGGGAATCTCGGATCCCGGGGAGGAGCTTGTGAAAATGTGCCATGAGGCGGGGATCACGGTCACAGCCGTGCCCGGAGCCGCCGCCTGCGTGACTGCCCTGACTATATCCGGGCTGCCCACAAGGCGGTTTGCCTTTGAGGCTTTCCTCCCCTCCGACAAAAAGGAGAGAAGGGACGTGCTGGAGGAGCTGAAGGACGAGACCAGGACCATTGTGATCTATGAGGCGCCCCATCGCCTCCTGCGGACGCTGGAGGAGCTTCTGGAAGCGCTGGGAGACCGGCAGGTGTCCGTCTGCCGGGAGCTGACCAAAAAGCACGAGACCGTCTATCGGTCCACCCTGGAGGAGGCCTGCGCTTACTACAAAGCCCAGGAGCCCCGGGGAGAGTGCGTTCTTGTTATCCGGGGAAAGAGCCGGGAGGAGCTGCGCCGCCAGTCCCAGAAGAAGTGGGAGGAGATGTCCCTGGAGGAGCACATGGCATACTACACGGATCAGGGCGTGGAGCGGAAAGAGGCCATGAAAAAGGTGGCAAAGGACAGAGGCGTCAGCAAGAGGGAGATTTACCAGGCGCTTCTGCAAAGAGAAGAGGAATGATCTGTCAGAATGACGGAAGAGAAGAAGGGACCGTTGGTCAAGTTGTATAGAAATCAAAAAAAAGATTGTTCAACTTGGGCATGGCGAAATCCCTTCTTTTTTTATATACTGGGTAACAGATAAAGAACGTCGGCTCCGGCCGTGCACCATTAACAGGAGGAACAAAACAATGGCAAGTTTATCATTAAAGCACATTAACAAAACATATCCTAACGGATTTGAAGCTGTAAAAGATTTCAACCTTGAGATCGAGGATAAAGAATTTATCATCTTTGTAGGACCTTCCGGATGTGGAAAATCCACCACGCTCCGTATGATCGCAGGTCTTGAGGAGATCACATCCGGCGAGCTGAAGATCGGTGACAGAGTCGTAAACGACGTTGAGCCGAAGGACCGCGATATCGCAATGGTATTCCAGAACTACGCTCTGTATCCGCATATGACAGTATATGATAACATGGCATTTGGTCTGAAACTGAGAAAAGTTCCGAAAGATCAGATCGACAAGATGGTTCGCGAGGCTGCCAAGATCCTTGACCTGGAAGCTCTTCTGGATCGTAAACCAAAGGCTCTTTCCGGTGGACAGAGACAGCGTGTTGCCATGGGACGTGCGATCGTTCGTAACCCCAAGGTATTCCTTATGGACGAGCCTCTCTCCAACCTGGATGCAAAACTTCGTGGACAGATGCGTGTTGAGATCTCCAAGCTGCACCAGAGACTGGGCACAACCATCATCTACGTAACACATGACCAGACAGAGGCTATGACACTTGGTACAAGAATCGTAGTTATGAACGCTGGTGTTGTACAGCAGGTAGATACACCGCAGACACTGTACGATTATCCTTGCAATATGTTCGTTGCTGGATTCATCGGATCTCCGCAGATGAACTTTATCGATGCTACATGCAAAGTTGAGGGAGACAAAGTTTCTCTTGTAACAGGACCTCATACAATCGCTCTTCCGCCTGCAAAAGCAAAAGCGCTCAAAGAAGGCGGCTATGATGGAAAGACAGTTGTTCTCGGTATCCGTCCTGAGGATGTTCACGATGAGCAGATGTTCATCGAAGCTTCTCCTGACACAGTGATCGAGGCCAAGATCCGTGTATACGAGATGCTCGGCGCAGAGGTTCTCCTCTACTTCGACTATGAGGGAGCAAGCATGACAGCAAGAGTTGATCCCAGAACAACAGCAAGATCCGGCGACACAGTGAAATTCGCTCTGGATGCTGAGAAGATCCATATCTTTGACAAAGAGACAGAGCTGACGATCACAAACTAGTCAGACGCTTTGAAATGAATATGTGAAAAGGAAGAGAGATGCCTGGAAGGGTGTCTCTCTTTTTTTGGTTCCCATCTGGCTGTCTGCCGCGGTATGCAACGAATTGTTAATTGTTTATCATTCTGACATAATGTATAATTGTTTTTAACATATACCTAAAAAGAGATAATGGACACACAGGGATAAAAAGAGCAACGTTGGAATGGGAATACAATAAGGCCAGGGAGGAGCTGCTGTGGAGAAACCGGAAGGAAGAGGAGGAGAAGGTTCTGCGTCAGTGGGGGATGGACGAGGAGGAGATACAGATGCTCCGGGAATACGACTGGGATATCTTCAAATCCGAGCGCCGGTTCCTGGAGCACTGGGCTCCCTGGGAGGACTATGAGGCGGAAGGATGGATGCGGGATTACAGGAGAGCTGTCATGAAGTATTTTGATATGGAGGACAGCCGATTTTTCTCAGAGAGGACAGAGCGTGTTCTTAAAGGCCTGGACCAGGTCGGAAAAGAAATCCTGTATTTGAAAATAAACGGTTATGAGACGAGAGAGATTTCTGCTATAATAGGTATTACAGAAAAAGCCATATACCGGAGAATGGACCGGATCAAAGAAAAATTGAAAAAAATCTGACGCCAGAGGGGAAAATCGACACTGTTCGACGGCTATATAATGTAGGATGGTTTCGAAGGTGAGGAGAAAGTGGAGGGAGATTAGCATGAAGAAAATCCTTTTGTACCTTACCCTGATTCTGCTGCCTGTGGCAGGCGGACTCTTTCTGGCTGAGAGATTTCAGACAGATCTGGAAATCAGCGTATTTGACTGCCAGATGAAAGAATGGAAAAGACGGGAGCAGAGCCCGGAAAGGATGTGACAAGTTGCTGCCAAATCAGACGATACAGAAACTGATACAGGAGATCAAGAGAATATCAGGCTTTGACTGTTCCATATGGAATGAAAAGGCAGAGTGCCTGGCCATGACAAACGTAAAAGCGCGGCCCCGGCAGGCAGATGTGGAGGAACTGATCCAACAATATAACAGCCAGGGGAAGGAGGAGTCCACAGGAGAGGAGAGCCTGTTCCTGCTGGAAAACGCAGAGCATTTCTACGTACTGGCTGTGGCCGGGACAGACGACAAAGCAGTGATGGCGGGGCGCTTCGGCCTCAGCCATCTGGAGAGCCTGGCCTCCATGAATCGCAATAAAATGGACAAGAATCGGTTTATCCAGAGCCTTCTTCTGGACAATCTCCTCCTGGTGGACATCTACAACCAGGCCAAGAGACTGAAGATCCCGGTGCTGCAGCGGAGGGTCGTGTTCCTGGTTGAGCCCAAAAACGCGGACGACAACCTGGTGCTGGAGACACTGAAGGGCCTTTTTTCCATCGGCATCAAGGACTTTGCCACCTCTGTCGAGGAGAGGCATATTATCCTTGTGAAGGCCCTGGAGCCCACAGAGGACTACGAGGATATCCAGCACATGGCGGATGTCATCGTGGATACCCTGGGCATGGAGGCCATGGTCGGTGTCCGGGTCTCCTACGGCACCATTGTGGAGGAGCTCAAGGACGTGTCCCGCTCCTACAAGGAGGCGGATATGGCCATGGAGGTGGGGCGCATCTTCTACTCCCAGCGGCGCGTGCTGTCCTACAGAGTGCTGGGCATAGGCCGGCTCATACACCAGCTTCCGGCTTCCCTGTGCGAGATGTTCCTGGACGAGGTCTTCGAGGGGAACGCCATGGAGAGCTTTGAGGAGGAGGAGCTGGCGGCGGTCTACACCTTCTTCGAGAATAATCTGAACATCTCGGAGACGGCGAGAAAGCTGTATGTGCACCGGAATACCCTGGTGTATCGTCTTGAGAAGATCCAGAAAAAGACAGGTCTGGACGTCCGGGTGTTTGAGGACGCCATGACATTCAAGATTGCCCTGATGGTGGAAAAGCATATGAGGGCGATGAAGGAGAAGGAAAGCTGAAACGCTGCAAAGAGACAGCCGGCCAAAACGGACGCGGACCCTGCCTGGAAGGAGGCTGATCCACTTGTGTTTGAGGTGTTGAAACTGTCATTTTAGTGTGATATAGTAGATATAGAAAAGGAACAACCGCCCACAAAGTGGTTAGCCTCCAAGATGTGGCATAAGCCTACCTGACCGCCAAGTACAAGGTAGGCTTATTTATTTTCGCTTATATGTATCCATCTGCACCACCTCCCCTCTGCTTTATGAGTATAGGGAGGCTGCCACCTTGTATCACAGTTGTTCCGTATGCAGAGTATAACATAATGAAAGTTTACAATATTTTCGTTATAGTTAACCAGATTTCTTTATAACCTTCACGCGTATCGCATATATATCCACCCGTTTAAATTGACTTTTCCCCGGAACCGGGATAAAATAAACTGACGAAGTAAAATCAAAAACAGGAGGAATATGGAAAGATGATAAAGCTCTACGACAAAGGCGTTTATCTTGTGAACGGCACAGAGATCATGGAAGATGCGGCCGAAGTGCAGCAGAAGACCGGCCGGGCTGTGACACAGGAAGAAGCAGCAGCGCAGACAATGGCATACAATATACTGAAGGATCACAACACCTCCGGCAATATGGAGCGCCTTCAGATCAAATTCGATAAACTCACATCCCACGACATCACTTTTGTGGGTATTATCCAGACAGCCCGGGCTTCAGGACTGGAGAAATTTCCGGTTCCCTACGTGCTGACCAACTGCCACAACTCCCTGTGCGCGGTGGGCGGGACCATCAACGAGGATGACCACATGTTCGGCCTCACATGCGCTAAGAAGTACGGTGGCGTGTATGTGCCCCCTCACCAGGCGGTCATCCACCAGTTTGCAAGGGAAATGCTGGCCGGCGGCGGAAAGATGATCCTTGGCTCTGACAGCCACACCCGCTACGGTGCCCTGGGAACCATGGCCATGGGCGAGGGCGGACCGGAGCTTGTAAAGCAGCTTCTGGGCAAGACCTACGACATTAAGATGCCGGGCGTCATCGGCATTTACCTGGACGGAGAGCCCATCAAGGGCGTCGGCCCCCAGGACGTGGCTCTGGCCATCATCGGCGCTACTTTTGCCAACGGCTATGTGAACAACAAGGTAATGGAGTTTGTGGGCCCCGGCGTGGACAAGCTGAGCGCGGACTTCCGTATCGGCATCGACGTCATGACCACTGAGACCACCTGTCTGTCCTCCATCTGGAAGACGGATGAGACTATTCGCGAGTTCTTTGAGATCCACGGACGGCCGGAGGACTATAGAGAGCTTCAGCCAGGAGCAGTGACCTACTACGACGGCATGGTGTACGTGAACCTGAGCGAGATCCGCCCCATGATCGCCATGCCTTTCCATCCCTCTAACGTATATACCATTGACGAAGTCAATGCAAACTTAAAGGACGTGCTCCACGATGTAGAGCAGAAGGCCCTGGTGAGCCTGGACGGCGTGGTGGACTACTCTCTCCAGAGCAAGATCGTGGACGGAAAGCTCTACGTGGACCAGGGCATCATCGCCGGATGCGCGGGCGGAGGATTTGAAAATATCTGCGCCGCAGCGGACATCATCCGCGGAAAATACATCGGCGCGGACGAGTTCACCTTCAGCGTTTACCCGGCCAGCACGCCCATCTACATGGAGCTTGTGAAGAACGGCGCAGTGGCAGACCTGATGGAGGCGGGAACCATTGTGAAGACTGCCTTCTGCGGACCTTGCTTTGGCGCGGGAGACACGCCGGCCAACAACGCCTTCTCCATCCGCCACTCCACAAGGAACTTCCCCAACAGGGAGGGCTCCAAGCTGCAGAGCGGACAGATCGCTTCCGTGGCCCTCATGGACGCCCGCTCCATCGCGGCCACAGCGGCAAACAAGGGCTTCCTGACACCGGCCACGGCCATGGATGTGGAGTACAGAGGACCCAAGTATCATTTTGACAAAAATATTTACGCGAACCGCGTGTTTGACAGCCACGGCGTGGCAGACCCCTCTGTGGAGATCAAGTTTGGCCCCAACATCAAGGACTGGCCGGAAATGCCGGCTCTCCCGGAGAACCTGATCCTGAAGGTGGTTTCCGAGATCCACGATCCGGTCACCACTACAGACGAGCTGATCCCCTCCGGAGAGACATCCTCCTACCGCTCCAACCCCCTGGGGCTGGCGGAGTTTGCCCTCTCAAGGAAGGATCCCGCCTATGTAGGACGGGCCAAGGAAGTCCAGAAGGCCCAGAAGGCCATCGAGGCCGGAGAGTGTCCGCTTAATGCCCTGGAGGAGTTAAAGCCTGTCATGGCAAAGATCCAGGAGACCTACCCGGAGGTGGGCAAGGGCAATATCGGCGTTGGAAGCACCATTTTCGCGGTGAAGCCGGGAGACGGCTCCGCCAGGGAGCAGGCCGCGTCCTGCCAGAAGGTGCTGGGCGGCTGGGCGAATATCGCCATTGAGTACGCCACAAAGAGATACCGCTCCAACCTGATCAACTGGGGCATGCTCCCCTTCCTCACCAAGGAAGACCATGAGCACCTGAGCTTTAAGAACGGCGATTACATTTTCGTTCCGGACATCCGCAGGGCTGTGGAGGAGAAGGACGATGTGATCAAGGCCTACCTGGTGGGCGACAGCTTAAAAGAGCTGGAGTTTACCATGGGCGACCTGACAGATACAGAGAGAGAGATCATCCTGAAGGGATGCCTCATCAACTACTACAGAGGATAAGAGCTGGAACACAGGCAGCTCCGTGTCAGACAAAAAAATCTGGCCGGGGCTGCCTGTTATTTTACAGAAAAAAATATTTTCTATGCAACAAAAAGGCCTGCCCAAAGACTCTAATCTATATAAGAAGCAGACAGGCAGATACGAGGGAGGAAATACTATGAAGTGTGATGCAGAAGGCTTTGCTGCCCTGTACAGCACTGTGTACACAGACATGTACCGTTTCGCACTCTGCATGATGAAGAGCTCTCACGACGCGGAGGACGCCGTCAGCGAGGCGGTGATACAGGCCTATGAGCACATCGGTTCCCTGCGCAGCGAGGAGTCCTTTAAGAGCTGGATTTTTACAATTCTGGCAAACACGTGCAGAAAGAAATGGCGGCAGCAGGAAAGAGACCAGAAAAAGGCGGAATTGTCCTTTTTCTCGGGAGAGGATGAGAGCGCCCCGGACTGGGACCAGGCCGTGGACGTGAGAAATGCCTTCGCCATCCTGGCGGAGGAGGAGCAGCTCATCGTGGGACTGTCGGTTTTCGGCGGATACACAAGCGGGGAGATCGGGGAGCTTCTGGAGAAGAGCCCTTCCACCGTGCGCTCAAAGATGAGCAGGGCTCTGGCAAAAATGAGTCTGATACTGAAGGAGTAGGAAAGGAGAGATCTGCATGGAAAAGAAAGAACAGGAAATGCTTGAAAAGATACGGTCTGCCTCAGAAGAGCTCCGGGTACCGGAGTCGCTGGAGC
Source organism: Faecalicatena fissicatena (assembly GCF_016900595.1). NCBI lineage: Bacteria > Bacillati > Bacillota > Clostridia > Lachnospirales > Lachnospiraceae > Faecalicatena > Faecalicatena fissicatena. The sequence goes on along the minus strand of NZ_JACLYY010000009.1, from coordinate 39,480 downwards.
CTGCGCGCGTGAGAGAGCTGCTGGAAAAGCACGACAGGGAAAAGCAAGCAGGCAGGAGCAGGAAGCAGGGAAAGGCCGGTCGGTTCCTGCGCTCGGTCCGGGGACGGCAGGTGACGGCGCTGGCGGCGGGGCTGGCTTTGGTGTGCCTGGCGGGAGCTGCCTACACCCTCAGCGTCCGAGAAAGCGGCGGAGCGGGAGAGGCAGACTCCGAAGCGGCCTCCGGGGCTGCGGCTTCCGGGAGCGGACAAAGCTCCGGGAAAACAGGGGAGGGAGAGCTGCGGGCAGCAGGCAGCTACGATGATGTCTACGCTTATCTGGAGGAGTATCAGGAGAAGCAGGAAGAAATAGAAGAGTCCTCCGGCATCTGGGGAGGCGCGCAGCTTGAGTCTGCGTCGGGAGGTGCGACGTCCTCCTCTTCCGGAGTGGCGGAGAGATCCCAGGCGGACAGCGCCTCTGCCGCGGCAGACAGCGGCGCGGACTCCTACAGCGGCAGCTACTCTGACACCAACGTCCGCCAGGCCGGTGTGGACGAGGGGGACGTGGTGAAGACTGACGGCCGCTATATCTACACTCTCACAGATGAGGGGGAAATCACCATCGTGGACACGGAGGGCGGAATGAAAGAGGCCGGCGTGATCAGCGAGGACAGACAGATTCTGGAGTTCTACGTGGCGGATACAAGGCTTATGCTCCTGGCGGGCGCTGTGAATGATATGGGGGAGTATACGGACGGGACGGCCCTTGTCACCTACGATATCTCTGACCGAACGGAGCCCAGGAAGCTGGGGGAGGTGACCCAGAGCGGAAGCTACCGGTCCTCCCGCATGGTGGGGGATTACGTGTACGTGTTTACCACCTTTTACGCGGATATGTTCGCGGCGCAGGAGGCCAGAGAGTCCTACGTTCCCCAGGCGGGCGGCGGCCTGATCCCGGAGAGCTCCATTTACCTGCCTGAGACAGACAGCCCCAGCCAGTATCTGGTCATGACGTCAACGGATATAAAGGCTCCGGACAGAATTGCTGACAGCAAGGCTCTCTTTGCGGGATACGGGGAGCTGTACGTGAGCAACGAAAACATTTACTGGTATGAAAACACATCCGAACACAACGGATTTAGCTGGGAGTACAGTACCCTCATCCGTAAAATTTCTTATAAAGAGGGCAGGCTGGAGGCTGTGGCCAAGGGTTCTGTGCCGGGCACCATAGACGACTCATTTTCCATAGACGAGTATGAGGGAAATCTACGGGTGGTGACTACGGATGAGAGCGCCAACGGGCTCTATATACTGGACCCGGACCTGAAAGAGATAGGGCGCCTCGACAATCTGGCAAAGGGGGAGCAGGTCTACTCCGCCCGGCTGATGGGGGACACCGGGTATTTTGTCACCTTCCGTAACACGGATCCCCTCTTCTCGGCAGACCTGTCAGATCCGGAAAACCCACAGATTCTGGGAGAACTGAAGATCCCTGGCTTCTCGGAGTATCTTCACCCCTACGGAGAAGGGCGGCTCCTTGGAATCGGCATGGACGCGGACGAGGAGACAGGGGCAACGGGAGGTGTGAAGCTGAGCATGTTCAATGTCAGCGACCCTGCTGACGTGAAGGAGGAGCACACGCTGATCCTGGAAAATGTCTACAGCGCCGATGTGCTCTACGACTACAGGGCAGCTCTCATAGATACGGACAGGAACATCATCGGCTTTTCCGCCTACAAGGGAGCCCAGGAAAAATACTACCTGTTCTCATATGACCCGGACAAAGGATTTACCTGCCTCCTGGAGGAGCAGGTCAACGGGAGCAGTCAGAGAGCGGGCAGAGGCCTCTATATAGAAAATGTGCTCTACGTGGTCAAGGGAAATATCATTGAGTCCTACGGGATGGATGATTTTAAGAAGACAGGAGACATTATCCTGTAGAGAGAAAGAAAAAGAGGGTGCGCAGGCCCGAATGTCAGCGCACTCTCTTTTTCAGGACAGGTCCAAGGATCACCGTGAGGGCGATTTTGACCGCATCCCCCGGCAGATAGGGGATGACGCCGATGAGAAGACCTTCCATGACGCCCAGGTTCATCTGCACGCACAGCCATGCCGTGCCGAAGGCGTAGGTCACAGCCATGCCGAGCACAAGTCCGGCCACGCAGGCGCTCCGCCTCCAGTGGAAATGCTCGGCGATCAGTCCTCCGATTACAGTGAGGAAGATAAAGCCGATCAGGTAGCCGCCGGTGGGACCTGCGAATTTCCCTACGCCCCCCGAAAAGCCGGAGAAAACGGGGAGGCCGCACAGGCCCAGAAGCAGATAGATGATGCAGCTGGCCGTGGCCTTCTTCCAACCCAGCAGAAAAATGGAAAATCCCAGCACAAGATTGGTCAGCGTCAGCGGCACCGGGCTGAGCGGGATGGGGATGGACAGAGGTGCCAGTATACATGTGACAGCGGTCATAAGGGCGATGAGCACCAGACTCTGGGTGGAGAACCGGGAGCTGGATGAAGCCTTTTCGTTCGTTATGGACATAGATGTGATCCTCCTTCTGCTGCGACAAAAGGCAGCGCTGTGTTAAAAGCTGATTGCAGTATATAATAAAAACTAACTGATTGTCAACTTAAAAATAAATAGTAGTTAACAATTATATGTCGGAGAAATTAAAAATATCAGAATTATTTATTGCAATAAGAAAATTATAAATTAATTTAAATGAATAAAACAAATAGTGTTGACAAATCAAAGCCCCGGTGCTATTATATAGTCAATCCAAAAGAAATCCATTCCGAAACAAAGCTTCTGACGAGAAAGGAAGCTTTAAAAACAAAAAGGAAGGGTTTCAAAGCATAAATATTATATATTTCATATGTCGGTGAGATATATAGTATTTACCGGGAAATCAAAAGGAAGGAGGCTTAATCCATTGGACAATTCAGAATTTCATTTTCCATATGTCGGTGGTATGGCAGCAGATAGTTCCCAGAGAGTAAGCCTTTATAATAGAGGGACCGATAAAGTTTTATAAGGAAAGTTGATCGGAGAGTACAAAATATCGGTACAAAAAATAATCGATAAAGCTGCAGACATATCGGAACAGATACCACATATAGTTCAAAGATATTAGAGGATGCGTAAAGAAGCATCGAATAATATATCAGAATTTATATCAGGGAGCTGTGTAAAATATAAGTTATAGAAGGAATAGCTCAATATGGTTACAGACAAAGTTATCGTAATAAGGGATGAGGCTGTAACAGCAACGGCTATAGATATTATAATAACTGAGGATATATTTTATACAGATGATTATGAGGGCGATATAAATAAGTGATTTTGGAGATTTTGATCCGGACTTTGAGTTATAAATGTTCGAAGAGAAAGAGCAAAGGCGGGAACTTGATAAAATCGACATTCTATCCTCCGAGATAATATAAAATATGATAAAATTTAATAAAAGATAGCCACTATGACCAATAAAATGATCGTAGTGGCTATTTTTGTGATATATTTTGACATTGACTACCCTGTATGATACACTAAAAGAGTTAAAATATATACATTGTTATATAGAAACATATTTGTTGAGGTGAGAATATTGGATAAATACGAATATCGGGTTAAAACAGAGCAGATGCTTGAATACATGGAAAAAAAGCAGTACAAGAAAGCCATGGAGATCGCTGACACGATCGACTGGCGCCGTGTGAAAAACGCGTCCATGCTCAACAATGTAAGCGAGATTTATGAATATAACGGGGAGTATCAGAAGAGCAGGGATGTGCTGTTTATGGCCTATGACAGGGCTCCGGGGAGCAGGAAGACTGTCTACAGGCTGGGAACACTTGCTTTGAAGATCAATGACACAGATGAGGCTTCGGACTGCTATGAAGAGTTTGTCAGACTGGCGCCGAAGGACCCCAATCAGTTCATCTTAAAATATAAAATACTGAAGGCGCGCCGTGCGCCCCTGTCTGAGCAGATCGAGGCACTGGAGGATTTCAAAAAAGCGGAGTATGTGGAGAAATGGGCCTATGAGCTGGCAAAGCTCTACCATGAGGCCGGCATGACCGCAGAGTGCCTGGAGGAGTGTGATGATCTCATCCTCTGGTTCAGTGAAGGAAAATATGTCTATCAGGCCATGGAGCTGAAGATGAAATACAAGCCTCTGACTCCTCTGCAGCAGGAGAAGTACGACAGCATGAGAGGCGCGTCCACACACGCCGCTCACAGAGACAGGCTGGCTGAGGAGGAAGCGCCTGTGGAGGAGCAGGAAGAGACTGCGGCCCAGGAGGCCCCGGAAGCCGGGACAGGCATGGAGGACGCAGTGGAGACAGTCCAGGAGGAGCCTTCCCGGAACCCATCTGAGCAGAGAACTCCCGAGACACCCGGCACCATCGACGCGGAGACAAGAGAGATCCGGCTGGATGAACTCCGGGCAGCGAGAGAGCAGGCCGCGCAGGCGGACGCCGCTTCTGAAGAGGAGACGACCGAGGCGGAGGAGCCGAGGAAAAAACGCAGGAAAGTGAAGGAGGAGTCTCCTATCCGTAAGACAGTCAAGGGCGCTACCCTGGCTGAAGCTCTGGCCAACGGCGTCAAGGTCGCCAGCGGCATGGACATAGAGGACATTGAGAAGAAGGCCAGCCCCAAGCGGGACGAGGATATGCGCATCACGGGCCAGATGAAGATTGAGGAGATCCTGGCGGCCTGGGAGGCAAAGCAGAAGGATAATGCCGAGGCCATCGAGGCCCAGAAGAAACGGGATGAAGAGAAGCTTGCCGAGAAGAAGCGGGAGGCGCAGCGCCGCCGCGAGGAGGAGGCAAGAAGGATAGAGGAGCAGCAGAGAGCCGCTGAGGAGGCAAGAAGGATCGCCGAGCAGAAGGCGGCTGAGGAGGCCAGAAGGTTGGCTGAGGAGCAGGCTGAGCAGGAGCGGATCCTGGCAAAGCAGAAAGCCGACGAGGAGAAGCGCCTCGCCCGCCAGAAGGCGGAAGAGGAGGAAGCCCTTCTGGACCGCATCGCTTCCGGACAGGTGACAGCCGAGCTGAAGGAGGCTGTGAAGAACGCTGTTCCCCAGGAGGAGGCAGAGGAACCTGCTGAGGAAGAGACAGTTGAGTCAGAGCTGGAGACAGAGATGACCGGCGGCATCGTGGAGACCGAGGAGGCCGATTACGAGGAAGCCGATTATGAGGAGGCGCCTTTAGAGGAGACCCGGGAGCCGGAGCAGGAAGAGACCGATTATGAGGAGTCGGACTATGAGGACGAAGACGACTATGAAGAGGAGCCAACGGAGCCTGCAGGGAAGTCTGATACTGAGCCGGAGGAGAAGGAGGATAATCCTGTCACCGGCATGACAGCCGACCTGCGACAGCTCATGGAAGAACTGGAGGCTGAGGAGAGACAGTCCCGCAGAAAGGATGAGCCGGCAGATTTTGACGATGAATTCCAGGCAGCCTTTGCGGAGGAGTCCTACGAGGATGCGGATCTGGAAGACGAGGATGATTACGACGAGGCAGACTTCGAGGATGAAGACGACTATGAAGAGGAGTCGGCGGAGCCTGCGGATGAGGCCGGCAGCTATGAGGAAGATGACTATGACGAGGCCGATTACGAGGAAGATGATTACGACGAGGCTGGCTATGACGAAGATGACTATGACGAGGATGACTACGAGGAAGCCGGCTATGATGAGGACGACTATGACGAGGATGATCTTGTAGACGACTATGAGGACTACGACGACATAGACGATGAGGATTACGATGACGGCTTCTTCGACGAGGATGAAGAGGAGGAGCCGGAGGAAGAGGAAGGAATTCCCGCGGAGCCTGAGAACAAGCTGACAAGAAAAGAGAAGAGGGCCCAGAAGAAGGCGGAGAAAGAGGCCGCCAAGCAGGCGAGAAAGACAGAGGAGCTTGTCATCGAGGAGCCCACTGAGGAGGAGATCCAGAGAAGGATCCAGAAGGGAAAGGGCGGCGTGCCCTTTGACACTGGATTTGTGGTGACTGGACGTTACGACCTGAGCGCTACCAGCGAGATCGGTCTGAAGGCCGGACTCACGGAGGAGCAGAAGCAGCTCTTCTCCTACTTCGTTCCTGTCCGGGGCATGAGCGAGCAGATCGTGGAGGTACTGGACAATGACCGGAGAGAGAGGAGAGGCGGCACATCCCGCACCGGCAACATTCTGGTCATCGGCCACAAGGGATCCGGAAAGACAGTCCTCGCTGTGGACATGGTGAAGGCCATCCAGAAGCAGAGGAACCTGAAGCAGGGCAAGGTGGCTATCGTGACTGGCGAGTCCCTGAACAAGAAGGATATCCCCAACATCATCCAGAAGCTGCGGGGCGGCGCTATCATCATCGAGAAGGCAGGAAAGCTCAACGCAAGGACAGTCCGGGAGCTGAATATCCTGATGGAGAAGAAGACCGGAGAACTGCTCTTTGTCCTGGAGGATCAGAAGAAAGCGCTGGAGAGACTGTTTACAGCCAATCCGGAATTCAAGAAGAAATTTACATCCAGGCTGGAGCTTCCGGTATTTATCAACGACGAGCTGGTTACCTTCGGGCAGACCTACGCCAAGGAGAACGGCTACAAGCTGGATGAGATGGGTATCCTGGCCCTCTACAGCAGGATCGATGTGATGCAGAGAGAGGATCACGCTGTTTCTGTAGCTGAGGTGAAGGAGATCATGGATGCGGCTATTGACCACTCCCAGAAGGCAAATGTCAAGCATCTCGCCCGTCGGATGTTCCGGAAGGGGACAGACGAGTCAGATCGTATTATCCTAAAGGAAGACGATTTCAAGATCTAAAAACTGTATAAAATGTATAAAAAAGAAGGAGTTTTGACAAAATAGATTGTTCAAAACTCTTTCTTTTTATGGGGTGATAAAGTATAATAGATGTATTAGAAATTGAACATGAGAGGGTGAAATCATGGCAGTAAAGAAGAACATAAAACCTTATGAGATCGGGGAACTTGACCATTATCTGTTCGGGCAGGGAACCCATTACGAGATATACAGGAAGCTGGGCGCCCACCGGGTAAAGGACGGAGATCAGGAGGGCGTTTATTTTGCTGTCTGGGCTCCCCACGCTCAGGGTGTTTCCGTGGTGGGCGACTTCAACGGTTGGAACAGGGAGGCAAATCCCATGGAAAGAGGAGAGCCTCTCGGCATTTACACCTGCTTTGTGCCGGATCTGCCGGAGATGTCACTGTACAAATACTGTATCAAGACCTACAAGGGCGAGTACATCCTGAAGGCGGATCCGTTTGCCAACTATGCGGAGAAGAGGCCGGGGACGGCGTCCAGAGTTGTGGATCTGTCCCATATCTCCTGGACGGACAGTGAGTGGATGGAGAAGCGCAGGACGTGGGATCACACGGTAGAGCCCATGTCCATCTATGAGGTTCATATCGGATCCTGGAAGAAACACCCGCTGACAGAGGACGATGAGGATGGCTTCTACAATTACCGGGAATTTGCTAAAGAGATCGTGAAATATGTGAAATACATGGGCTACACCCACGTTGAGATCATGGGGATCGCGGAGCATCCCTTTGACGGCTCCTGGGGCTACCAGGTGACAGGCTACTTTGCCCCCACATCCCGGTACGGCACGCCGGAGGATTTTGCCTGGATGATCAACTACCTGCACCGCAACAAGATCGGCGTTATCCTGGATTGGGTGCCCGCTCATTTCCCGAGGGATGCTCACGGGCTTGCGGATTTTGATGGAACCCCCACATTTGAGTACGCGGATCCCAGGAAGGGAGAGCATCCGGACTGGGGTACGAAGATTTTCGATTACGGGAAAAACGAGGTGCAGAACTTCCTCATATCCAACGCCCTTTTCTGGATCGAGAATTATCATGTGGACGGGCTTCGGGTAGACGCGGTGGCGTCCATGCTCTATCTGGATTACGGGAAGCAGGATGGCCAGTGGGTTGCCAACAAGTATGGCGGCAATAAGAACCTGGAGGCTATCGGATTTTTCAAGCATCTGAATTCTGTGGTGCTGGGGAGAAATCCGGGTGCGGTGATGATCGCGGAGGAGTCCACCGCATGGCCCAAGGTGACGGGCAAGGTGGAGGACGACGGCCTTGGCTTCAGCCTGAAGTGGAATATGGGCTGGATGCATGATTTCACTGAGTACATGAAGCTGGATCCCTATTTCCGTAAAGGGGCCCACAATCTGATGACATTTGCCATGAGCTATGCCTACAGTGAGAATTACATCCTTGTTCTCTCCCACGATGAGGTAGTCCATCTGAAATGCTCCATGCTGAACAAGATGCCCGGGCTTGGATTTGACAAGTACGCCAACCTGAAGGCAGGCTACGCCTTCATGATCGGACATGCAGGCAAGAAGCTGCTCTTTATGGGGCAGGAGTTCGCCCAGCTCAGGGAGTGGAGCGAGAAGAGGGAGCTGGACTGGTTCCTTCTGGCGGAGCCGGAGCACCAGGCCATCCAGAACTGGATGAGAGACCTGCTCCATTTGTACAGGAAGAACAGAGCCCTCTACGATCAGGACAGCACCTGGGAGGGATTCGAGTGGATCAACGCGGACGACAGGGACAGGAGCATTTACAGCTTCATGCGCCACGGAAAAGGCGGCAAGAAGAATCTGCTCTTTGTCATCAATTTCACCCCCATGGCCAGGGACGACTACCGGGTGGGTGTTCCCAGGAGGAAGCAGTACAAGCTGATCATGAACAGTGATGACCTGCAGTACGGCGGAAAGGGCGAGGTGAGGCCCAAGGTCTACAAGGCTGTGAAGTCCGAGTGCGACGGAAGGCCCTACTCATTTGCCTACAAGCTGCCTCCCTACGGAGTGGCAATCTTTGAATTTTAGAGAGAGTTATGATATGATCTACAGGCGGAAGGAGAGATCCATCCGCCTGTATTTTGGTGTGATACGCCCGGAGGACGTTCGATTAGCGCCGGCCGTGGCGGAGACCATCGAGCGGCAATGCCGGGAGATGAGCGAGATGTCATGATGAGAGGGCAGGGGAAGGGAGCTTTCTCTACCTGATTAAAAGAGGAAAGGAGACAGACAAAATGCGTCTGAGAAATATACCGCGGGCAGAGAGCGTGCTGGAGGCCCACGATAAAGTGATCAAAAATGAGAAGGAGTTAAAGGGCAGGTGGAAGGAAGTCTTTGGAAATGACAACCCTGTCTATATAGAGATTGGCATGGGAAAAGGGCAGTTCCTCACAGAGATGGCGGCCCGGCATCCAGATCGGAACTATATCGGTATCGAGAGGTATTCCAGTGTCCTTCTCCGGGCGGTGGAGAGGCTGGACAAGCTGGAGGCGGACAGCCGGGCTTTGAAAAATATCCGGTTCATCTGCATGGATGCGGCTCAGATCGGCGAGGTGTTTGGGAAGGGGGAGGTGCGGGGCATTTACCTCAATTTCTCTGATCCCTGGCCCAAGAAGAGGCATGCCAGACGGCGACTCACATCCAGGGGATTTTTTGCCAGGTACGACCAGGTGTTGGCGCCGGAGGGCCGGGTAGAGTTTAAGACTGACAACCAGGATCTGTTCCGGTTTTCTCTGGAAGAGGCGGACGAGGCCGGCTGGAGAGTGCTCATGAGCACCTGGGATCTTCACAGCGACCCGGACATGAACAGAGGAAATGTGATGACAGAGTATGAAGAAAAATTTTCTGCAAAGGGAAATCCCATCTGCAAGCTGATTGCCGGAAGGCAGAGATCCTTCCGGGAGGGGGAAAGTCAATAGGCGGAACCCTTCTGCATACTATATAGGGAGAAGATTTTGCGAAGGAGACTGGCATATGGGGAAGAGAAGACCGGGAGGTATCTCCAGGTGGAGCTGCACAATGTACCGGCTCAGAAAGAGAAACCGTCTCATTGACTGCTTTCACAGATCTATGCGTGAGGTGTACCGCATACTCAATCCCAGATGCTGACCCAGGAGAGCGGAAAGGATGTTCTGATGTATCACCTGACAGAGGAGAGCTTTGATATAGAGGTCCTGAGAGAGAAGGGGGCTGTAGTTGTCATGTTTTACGAAAGATGGTGTCCGAAATGCTCCATGACAAAGCCTATTGTGGAGGAGATGGAGAAAAAATACAGAGGAAGGATCAAGTTCTGCGAGGTGGAGGTGGCGGAAAATCCCCGCCTTGCGGCCGCCTGCGGGGCAGACATTGTGCCTGCGTTTCTGTTTGTGAAAGGGGGCGTGGTGGAGGCCTCCATGAAGGGCACCACCGGAGAGAAAATACTGGAAAAAAGGCTGAAGGAATTGCTCTGAGGGGCAGTTCCTTTCTTTTTTCGTGCGCCTGGCGGCGCACGTTTCTTAAGGGTGAAAGTCCCAAATCCGCCCGGTAGCGGGAAGGATATAGCCGAAGGCAAGGGTGCCCATCGTGAGGTGGGATCTGAAGGAAGCCGGATGTGGGGAACATACTAACCCACGGGCAAACCTCTGGTCTGACGGACAGAAATCGCATATAAGGCTGTACATGGGGGTAAGTCTGCGAGACAAGATAAAGCCCGATAGCTACACGGAACCATGTGCAGTAAATGCGGCAGATAGATGGAGGGAAAGAAACGTGTGGTACCCAGGGAGGTCTGTACGGAAAGCCCTGAAAAGGGTAACCATTACCGAGAGGTAATGCTGAGCGTACAGAAGTCAGCAGAGGTCATAGTAGCTGGAAAAAAATTTTTAGCAAAGGACCAAATCAATAGGAGTCCTTAGTACGACTGGGAAAGGAGGAATGGGCAGATGGGTACAGAAAACAGAGAAAGCTGCTCACAAAGAGATAGCGCGGAACGTAAAGGGTATGTGAGAGCGCACCGCTCATTCAACCGGATATGGAAGGAAAGGGACAGTGCAGAGCCGGACATCCTGAGTAAGATACTGGATAAGAATAACCTGAACAGAGCTTACAAGAGGGTGAAGGCAAACAAGGGAGCGCCGGGAGTCGATGGGATGACCATCGAGGAGGCGCTGCCATGGCTGAAGGAACACAACCACGGATTGACGGAGAGGATACGGAGGGGGAAATACACCCCGTCCCCCGTCAGGCGAGTGGAAATCCTGAAGCCGGACGGGGGGATGCGAAGGCTTGGTATCCCTACCGTGATAGACCGCATCATCCAGCAGGCAATGCTCCAACAGCTGATGCCAATCTATAAACCATTGTTCTCGGAGGACAGCTTTGGCTATCGTCCGGGACGGGGAGCAAAAGATGCCATTCTCAGGATAAAGGAGTATATCAAACAGGGATACACGAGGGCAGTTGTGCTCGACTTGTCGAAATACTTTGATACGCTGAACCATACGATACTGCTGAACCTGCTGAGAAAACAGGTAAAAGATGAAAGAGTGGTGCAGATGGTGAAGCGGTACCTGAAAAGCGGAGTGATGGAAGACGGTGTTGTGACAGAGACGAAAGAAGGTACACCACAAGGAGGAAACCTGTCCCCCCTGTTGGCAAACGTGTATCTGAATGAATTCGACTGGGAGTTCCACAGACGTGGCGTACCGTGTATCCGATATGCAGACGATATCGTGCTGCTGGCGAAAAGCGAACGTGCCGCAGAACGACTGCTGGAATCCAGTACGAAGTATCTGGAGGAAACTCTGAAACTGAAAGTGAACCGGGAAAAGAGCCGGACAGTCAGCGTATTCGCCATCCGAAATTTTAAGTATCTTGGCTTTTGTTATGGGAAGAACGGGAAAGGGATATGCATCCGTGTCCATGGGAAGTCATGGAAGAAAGCCAAGGATAAACTGCGCCAGTTCACTTCCCGGAGCAGGTGCGGGAGTATCATCCGAACCATGGAAAAGATAAAAGTATACATGAGGGGATGGCTGAACTACTATGGGATAGCGGACATGAAGAACAACATCATAGGCCTGAATAAATGGCTGTACCGCCGGATACGGATGTGTATCTGGAAACAGTGGAAACAGCCCAGAACCAGAATGAGGAAACTCATAGGACTGGGAGTGGACAGTCATTATGCGGCAACGATAGCCTACGACCGCAAAGGATACTGGTTCAATGCCGGAAACAGGGTAGTCAACTGGGCATTAAGTAAAGAAAGACTGATAAACTGGGGCTTCTATGATTTAGCCACAGCCTATCAGTCTGTGCACGTCAACTATTGAAAGCGCCGGATACGTGAACCGTATGTCCGGTGCTGTGAGAGGACGGGAGCTAATCACTCCCTCCTACTCGATTTCATCCATTTTTAAGAAAAGTTTCGTGTACAATCTGGCCGGAATGTGTTATATTGAGTACGGTAAAGATTAGCGTCGGCGCGTTTCGGCGCTGCATCGGCCAGAAAATAATTAAAAAGGGAGACAAGGTTTTTTAACCGAACAGACTATGAAAATGAAGAAAGTTTTGCCACTTCTTATGGCGGCGGTAATGATGACATCCGGCATTCCCATGGCAGTGTCTGCCTCAGAGACGGGGAGCACCTCGCAGGATGCGGGAAGCGCAGAGTCAGGAACAGGCGATGCAGACGGAACGGGCAGCACTTCCGGGGAGACGGGTTCCCAGAGCGGAACGAATAGCGGAGGTGACGTGACAGGCGGAACCACATCTGACGGAACCGGGCAGAGCAGTACAGATACAGACGGAACCGGACAGGGAACAGGAAGCGCGGACGGCACTGTGACAGAGGATGAACAGCAGAAGGACGATGCTGCAGATGAGAACACAGATGCAGAAGAAGAGGATACAGATACCTCCGAGGGAAACACGGACAGCGGAAAGGTGGTCACTCTCGGCGAGAACTTAAATGAGGAGCAGAGGGCTTCCATGTACGAGTATTTTGGCACATCTCCGGATGAGGTACAGACTATTGTCGTCACACATGCGGACGAGGTGCAGTACATGGAGGGGATTGCCACAGACGAGCAGATCGGACCTACCACAAACAGCTGTGCCTATGTGGAGCCCACAGACTCCGGCGGCATCAAGGTGAAGACGGCCAACCTGAACTTTGTGACGAGCGCTATGATCGCCAGTACCCTGACCACAGCGGGTATGGAGAACTGCAATGTCATCGCGGCCTGCCCCTTTGAGGTGTCCGGCACCGGAGCCCTGACAGGTATTATCATGGCCTACGAGACAGCCAGCGGCGAGGAACTGGACGAGGGACAGAAGGAAGCCGCCATGGAGGAGCTCGTGACGACAGGCGACCTGGCTGACAGCGTAGGCCAGGAGAAGGCTACAGAGGTCATCAAGGATGTCAAGACAGAGGTCATCGATGAGGGACTGACTGATCCGGAGGAAATCGGAGAGGCTGTTGACAATATTGCGGAAGATAACGATATCACGTTGACAGATGACCAGAGAGACCAGGTAGTGGCCCTGATGGAAAAGATTTCCCAGTATGATTACGACGTGAACGCCCTAAAGGACACGCTGAATAATCTGACCGGCGACAGCGGCGTGCTCTCCAACATCTGGAATTCCGTCAAGACCTTCTTTGTGGGATCAAACGACGGCATTCTTAGCGACACAAACGATGAGGCCCTTGGATCCGATGTCATCACTGACAGCACAGTCAATGAGGGCGGATTCAAAGACGGTCTGCTCACAAGAATTAAGAATTTTTTCACAGGTGAATAATATTGCAAAAGCAGACGTAATACTTTTTAAAAGTATTACGTCTGCTTTTGCAGTTGCTGGTGTCCTGTTGTGTCGTCAGCCCCGCTCCATTGTGTCAATTGTTCCGTTGGCTGTGGAAATTCTCCGGCGCAGGCTAGGGAAATCCTGCTTTTGTCAGAGTATTCTCCTGTGAAAAACAGACAGGCCTCAGGCGGAACCGCTCTGGGGCGGATAGAAGAGAAAAAGGTCCGGCGGGAAACAGGTGAAAGAGAAGAACAGGAGGGCGATGAGGAGCCAGCCCAGGAAAATGAGCATGGGGTCAGCCTGGCGGAAGCTCCGGAGCAGGTGGCCGGAGATGACGTAGGAAAAGCAGACTCCGATCAGGAAGATGAGGATGTCGGCCACGAAGAAATCCCTCCCCAGGATAAAGGTGTACAGATAGTATAAAACTACAATGATGGCCATGCCGGCTGTGACGCCTGCCAGCCTGGCGCCAAACAGAGCCCGGGGATTGGGACGCCGGATGAAATACTCCACTGCAGTCAGGAACAGGATGGGGAAAAACAGGAGCTTTAAATGCTCCCACACGGACTCGTTGACTGGTGAAATGAGCGCGGCAAAAGGATTTTTGCCGGAAAAATCATACAGGAAATGAAAGGCGCTTCCCAGGAGCGCCGCCGAGAGCATATAGAGGAAATCCCTCCGTCTGCAGATCTGAAGCAATGCTTGTCCCTCCTTGTCCGGTCCGGCCGGATGTGGCCGGTTGTATTGTTATAAAGTATATATATGCGGGCATAAAGAAAAAAAGAAGAAAAAATTAAAAAAACTGCTTGCATTATTCGAGGAACTGTTATATAATATTTCTTGCGTTGAGGAGTGACTCGACAGAAAATAAAAGATGCGCGATTAGCTCAGCTGGCAGAGCACCTGACTCTTAATCAGGGTGTCCAGGGTTCGAACCCCTGATCGCGCATTCAAAAATCGCTGATTTTAAGGACGTAGAAGCCTTGGGGTCGGCGGTTTTTTTCTGCTCTTTTTTATCGCATTACAGAGAAAAGTCTGTGCGGAATGAGGTATAATAATGTCAGATGGAAAGGCAGATTGAACATGAAGGATAAAGAGACCAGGAAAAAACGGAAAAAGACAAAATGGAAAAGAAGAGTGCTGGCAGTCTGTCTTGTGCTCATTCTGATCCCGGCCGGATATATAGGGGCGATCTTTAGCTGGATGGGGAAGGTGGAGCCGGAGACAGATGCAGTCAGCACAAATACAGAGAGCTCCCTGTACACGCTGGAAGAATTTTCAGAGCGCCTGGAGCCATACAGCGGACTCTATGAGGAGGCTGTCCTCGCCCATGCAGATGAGCCGGACAGCGGAACGTATGTGATACCCGGCCTTGAGTCTGCCCGGACGTTGACCAACAACAGGGCAGAGAGTTTTTCCATCTGTACGAGTATGACACCCCAGGGGATCGCCGTGTCGGAGCGGTATCTCTTTATCAGCGCTTACTGCCAGTCAAAGACCCACAATTCGGTCATCTTCATGATCGACAAGGAGACTCACGAATTTGTCAAGGAGATCGTCCTGCCGGGCAAGGCCCATGTGGGAAGTCTTGCTTACGACGCCCAGAACAATAATCTGTGGGTGTGCGGGAGCCGCAGCGGCATTGCCCAGGTGAACGCCCTGGCCATGGAGAGCATAGAGGAGTATGATTTTTCCGAGAGCTGGAATCCCATCAGCTTCCTCCATGTAAATAACATCCTGGATATACCAAGAAGCTCCTTTATGGCCTATCAGGCGCCTTATCTGTATGTGGGCTACTATTCCACAAAGGAGGACAGCACCATCAAGAAGTATGAGGTGCAGGATGACGGAAATATTCAGAGCGTTCCCATAGAGCACCGCACGTCCAGGATCCGACAGGGGGTGGCGGAGGAAGAGGATCTGAAGATCTCCCCCTATGCCCAGGGCATGACCTTTCTGGGAGACATTCTTTTCCTGTCCTATTCCATGGGTATTGTTCCCTCCCGGCTGGCAGCCTATCAGGTGTCGGACGGGATCCGTGATTTCACGGATGAGATGGCGCTGGAGGATATACGCCTTCCCTACATGCTGGAGCAGATCTGCATGGACGGGGGAACCATGTACCTCCTCTTTGAGTCAGGGGCCTATCCATACCGGTATCTTCCGGGGCTTTCTGTGGACCGGGTGCTGAAGATCGACCTGCTGTGATCTGGAAAATCATTTTTGGAAAATATGTTCTGAAGACAGCGAAAACCCGCTGGCCCTTCGGCCGGCGGGTTTTCGTCGTTGTTATAGTTATCTAAAGGAATGAGAGTAAAGTGTGATGCCTGTTGTCTGGCATCTGTACTTAATGAGGGGGGAAGATAGTTGATGTGTTCTTCAACTATCTGATCTTTATTATAGAGGGAAAATATGTCCAAAGTATGGAGGAAAACTTAAAGAACACGAAAATTTCTTAAAGCGAGATTAAGAAAATCTAAAAACCGTCTGTAAAGTCTACAGAGTCTGCGCGGCACAGCCGCGGGCTTTCCTGCCCGGATGTGCCGCGCCGGGAAGGGACAACGGAAAAACCCGCCGGCCGCTGCGGCCGACGGGTCTGTCTGTTTTTATAACTATTAAAGGAATGAGAGTAAAGTGTGGTGCATCGAAGGGGAGGACCCTTCGATGCGTCTACTTTATGAGGGGGGAGATAGTTGATGTGTTCTTCAACTATCTGTCCTTTATTATACAGAGAAAATGTGTTCAAAATGTGTTTTCTTTCAAAAAGAAACGAAAAAAATATAAAAAACATCTAAAGTAAAGATAAATGAAATCTAAAAGAGAGCATATTTCCTTGACTGTATGACCGCTATACACTTTATGATATGATTGATTTATATAGAGACAGGGAGGTGGGGAGCGTGAACACCCAGCAGGTGGAAAAAGAGACAGGGGTCACTCGCCAGAATATCCGCTATTATGAGAAGGCGGGACTGCTTCATCCGGAACGTGATAAGGGAAATGCGTACCGCATTTATTCAGAAGAAGATGTGGAAGCTCTGAAGATCATTAAAATGCTCCGCATGCTGGATATGCCGCTGGAAGATATACGCAGAGTACTGGAGCGGGAGGAGACCATTACCGAGGCGGTAGCAAGACAGCGGGAGCTCCTTCTGGCACGCCAGAGACAGCTGAAAGCGGCAGTGGACATGTGTGACAGAATACGGAAGGAAGGAGACGAGAAATTCAATGTAGATGCCTGCCTGAACCAGATGGAGGAGATGGAGAGACAGGGAAGCGTTTTCGCCAGGATCGTGGAGGACTACAGGAAGGTAGCCCGGATGGAAGAAAAGAGAGAAATCTGTTTCCATGTCGAAAGGAAAGCAGAACATCCAAAAGACATTATAAAAGAGGTGGAAAAATACGGGGAAGCGAACGGGCTGGATATACAGAGAATAAAAGGGGAAAAGGGAGCGGTATTTTTTCTGGATGGAGAAAAATACGAAGCGAAAACAGTTCGGCTGAGAAAATCGGATATACGAGACGGAAAGAAATACCTGGTTTTGTGCAGAAGATGTTGCTCGCCGGAGGCTGAGAGAGCGGAGGTGCACATGGAGCCGGGAAGGATGAAATTTTTCCAGGCAGTCCATATGATCGTCCGCAATATCGGCAGGCAGAAACAAAAAAGCGTCCTGAATATTCTTGTGTGCATAGTTTCTATTTCTCTTGCGGCTTTTTACCAGACAAACATTGACAGCTGCAGGCAGCAGCGAGATGAGCTGGATCAGATTTATACAATACGCGGAGAGGTCTGGAACTATAATGGAGGAGTAAATTCCGGCCTGAAAATCGGAGAACAGTATGCTTCTGCTTTGAGAGAGAGCCCTTATATTTCAGAACTTCAGGAAAGCGTGGATCTTTGCGGGACGGCGGGTGAAGCGGAAACCTATGTACAGGCAAAGGGGATAAACTGTCTTGCGGCCGCACAGCTTAGGGACAGGGATCTTGCGTGGGAGCCGGGCATGAATGAAGAGACGTTCCTGAAAGGGGAGCGGCCGGATTGCTGCATTGCGGACGACAGATTTCTTTCTGAAAATGGACTGAAGATAGGAGATACACTGTGTGCGCAGATGTTTTACTACACAGAGACAGAGGATGCTCTTGGACTGACGGCAGAGCCCCTCGGCGCTGTGAGGATGGAAATTGTCGGGAGCGGGGACATGGCCGCCGAAGGGGCGCTGCTGTGCCCTTTGCGGGCAGTGCGGAGCAGGTTTGAGGAAAATGGGGCTGTCTACATGCCTTCCAGGATGAGCTTTGCCCTGGAGAGCGGGAAACATCTTGATGCCTTTAAGCGGGAAATGGATCAAGCAGGATTTATGGAAGTGACTGACGGAAGCGGGGCGGCAGGATACTATAAGGGAAATGCCCTTGTCATTGATGACAGCGCCTATTTGGAGGCTTTGGAAAATGTAGAAAAAAACATGCGGTTTTTGCAGGCGTTTTACCCGCTTGCCCTTCTGCTTATGATGGCAGTGGGCTATATTATCTCCTATCTGCTTATGCAGAACAGGAGAATGGAAATGGCGATCATGCAGGCCCTCGGGACAGGGAAGCATAGGATAGCGTTTCAGATCTTTGCCGAGCATGTGACTGTTGCTGCGATGGGATGCCTGTTTGGAGCGTCATTTGCGCTTGCGGCGGGGATTGGCAATGGAATATCTGTGCTGAAAGCGGCGGGATTGTTTCTGCTGTGCTACAGTATGGGCACGTGGATTTCACTGATGATAACAGGAAAATTCAGTGTGATCGCAGCGCTTATGGGAAAGGAGAGGGGATGAGATGGCAATGATAAAAGTAGAGGATGTAAGCTATTCCTATATCAGCAAATACCAGAAGATTGAAGCCTTGAAACACGTGTCCTGCTCCTTTGAGGCAGGAAAAATGTATGCAGTCATAGGAGAGTCCGGAAGCGGAAAGAGCACACTTTTGTCTTTGCTTGCGGGGCTGGATCTCCCGGCGGAGGGGAAGATATACATAGAAGGAAAAGATATGGTTTCGATGGACAGGGATGCCTACAGGAGAAATAAGGCGTCTGTAGTCTACCAGTCGTTCCATCTGTTCCCCCTCCTCACAGCCTGGGAGAATGTCATGTATCCCATGGAGCTGAAGGGGATTTCCGAAAAAGAGGCAAAGACCCGGGCAAAAGGATATTTGTCTCAGGTGGGGCTCCCGGAGAAAATACTGCATCAGTACCCGAAGATGATGAGCGGCGGGGAGCAGCAGAGAGTTGCCATTGCCAGAGCGCTGGCTGCCGAGGGCAGAATTCTTCTGGCGGATGAGCCTACGGGAAATCTGGATACGGAAAATGAGGAGATCATCGCAGATATCCTCCTGAAGTGCGCGCGTGAAAAAGGATATCTCGTCATTGTCGTGACCCACAATCTGATCCTGGCGGAAAAAGCAGACAAGATCTATTCAATGAAGGATGGAAGGATGATGACATATGATCGTGAAAAATAGTATTCGGCAGATGCTCAGGACTCCTGCGCGGACAGCTCTGTTTTTCGTCCTGATACTCGTGTCAATGGCTCTGCTTTCAGTTGGATTGGATTTATGGTATATAAATCGGGACTGTATCAGAGAACTGGAACAGGGATATATGACCATAGCCACTGTGGAGCAAAAAAGGGAAAATGTCAGCTATATGCCTTTGTGGGATGCCGGCACCAAGGATTACAGCTATGTCTTTTCCTCTTCCGATGGCAGGTGGATTGATCCGGAAGAGCTTGACTTTGAGGGGGCTGATTATATCCAAAAGCCAAAGAAACGGGTTTTCTTCGGCGCCTATATGCCGGAGTATGTTCTTTACAACACGGAGGACGGGTATGATTTTGACTACATGATGGAGTCAGGCAATCGCTCTATCATTGCAGAGGTGGAACCGCTGTGGACCGGTAAGGCGGCTCCTGTCAAGGTGCGGGTCAAGCGTCTGCTGATGGGGAATGAAAACCTGTTCCTGGGAGATCTGTGGATCTGTGATCACTATAATCCTGACCCGCCCGTCCTGGAGAGGGGAAAGACATATATTGTGAGTCTTGTATCTGGTATGACCCGGCATGACACAGGAAATGATGAGGATCTTTCGTCGGAATATACCTTTTCTGAGCTTCGCTCGACCCAGTGCACTGCACAGGGAGAGCAGGTGACGGGCAGCTTTGAGGGGCTGAAGATCGATGAGGTCACGGACGGCTTTTATGAGACGGAGAAAGGCAGACAGTGGCTGGCAGTGCTGGATGAGCAGTATCTTTTGGTCAATACAGTCCCGGTACAGCCGGTAGATGATCTGAGGCTTCTCAGAGGATTTTATGAGGGAAATGCCTATGTGGAAGAGGGGAGAGAGTTTACAGAGGAGGAGTATAAAGAAGGGGCATCGGTATGTCTCGTGCCTGACCTGTTTGCGAAAATGAACGGGCTGCAGGTGGGAGATAAGATCACTCTCCCTTTGATCTATGCGAATTATGTTTCTCCGGCGAATGTGTATCCGCCATCCGGCAGCGGGATTGCGGGGGGCTTTTCGTTGATTGATGCCGATGGACAGCTCTATCAGCCATTTGCCGAAGAGACGTGTGAGATCGTGGGGATCTATGCGCAGGATACAAGACGGGATTTTGCGGACGATGCGATTGCCTTCAATGAGATCATCATCCCCGGGATGCTGGTGGAGGGCGGCTGGTCGGAAAATATCGTGGAAGCCAGCCCTATGCGCGCGGACAATACATCCTTCCAGATACCAAACGGCACGATAGCGAAATATATGAAGGGATTTCAGCAGCTTGGATATGATGACCTAAAGATACGTTTCTATGACAATGGGTATTCGGACATGCAGGAGGGAATAGAAAATAGAAAGATCAGCTCGTATACATTTCTGGCAGGAGGAGTCCTGATGACTGTGCTGGTGCTTCTACTTTTCGGCTACCTGTTTATCGGGAGACAGGAACAGAGAACGGCCATCGAGAGGTGCCTGGGAATGACAAGGAGGGGATGCTCGCTCTCTCTGATGTCGGGGATGATGCTTCTGGTGGCGGCTGGGATTATTGCTGGAGGCGTGGCCGGTGCAGCGGGTGTCGCATTGATCGCGAAAGAGGCTGGACAGGAGACGGATTATAATACTATGTACAGTCAGAGCAGCCTTTCTGCCGGACTGGAGGAGGCGCAGGGGGAAACAGATCAGGAAGAGACAGATGTGAACCTGCCCCTTTGCGGAGTGATACCGGCTGCTGTGGCTGTTGCGGTAGTATCTGTGGCAGTCATCGGAGGATTTGCGTACAGGAATTTAAGAAGAGAACCTCTTGTGCTGCTGGAACAATATGAAGAGTAGAGAAAACTGCAGGTCCTCTGCCTTGCCGGATGGTGTGGCGGAGGATCTGTTTTTGTGCAAAATGACAGTTTTTCCTGTGAAAAGAAGAGAAAAAAGATCTTTCGTTTGTGTAAAATTTGTCTGACCTGAGCTGAAATGACCGACTATATATTCTTTCTGCTGAATTTGAAAATCCCACTTATTTGCACCGGCGCCCGGGTGATAAGATAGTACAGCAAAAATGCGCAGGCATTTTTGACAGCACACTGAATCATTATTATAGAAGCAACAGGAGGAGAAATATGCCAAAGAATAAGAGAGAGAGTCTGATTTATACAGTTTTGATGTGTTTTACAATGGTGCTGTGGATGAGCATTTATAATGTAGCAATCCATCAGGGAGAGCTTTCCCTGTCTGTCCTTAAGGACGCCTGGATGGGCCTTCCCATCGCCTACGTGTTCGCTATGGCCTGCGACTGGTTCCTTGTGTCGGGGCTGGCCAAGGGGTTTGCCTTCCGCTATCTGGTGAAGCCCGGAGTTTCCAGCCCTCTGAAGACAGTCATCGCTGTGTCCAGCTGCATGGTAGTGCCCATGGTTATCATCATGTCCTTCTACGGGGCGGCGGAGACCTGCGTGAGGACAGGACAGTGGAGCCCGGTGCTCTTCATCTGGCTGACAAACATTCCGAAGAACTTTGTCATGGCGCTGCCCTTCCAGCTTTTGATCGCTGGGCCGCTGGTGCGTTTCCTGTTCAGAAAAGCCTTCCCGGAGGGCTGTATTCTGATGGAGGCGGCACAGCCGGAGATGTAGCAGAGCGCTGCGACGGGACGGCAGTTTGTAAAAAACAGGGAAATCCCCCCGGAATTTTTGGGTGAACATAGCGGTATTGCATATCGTTGAAAAAATATGACAGGGAAAAATGCATCGAAATGCCGAAAATGAAAATTTAAAAAAGTGATAAATTGGTAAAAAATAATCTTGAAAAAAATGCATTTGCGGATAAGGCGATTTTCCTTGCAAAAAACACATAATTTTGTGCGGAAAGAAAGAAAAAAAGCAGAAAAAATCCATAAAAAAACAATGAAAATCCGGGGCGAAAGCTAAAAGCAAAATTTGTTGACAAATGAATTTGTTAGCAGTAATATTCACAAGAAAAAAATAAGAGAAGGAAGGGGATAATACGGGAGAATTAACTGAAAAACTGATGGAAGAACTGAATTGTACGCCGGTTTTTGAGATCCCCGTTTTCGGCGGTATTGCCGTGAATGAGTCCATTGTTGTGACGTGGATCATCATGGCGGTCCTGACGGTCCTGTCTGTCATCTTTGTTAGAAACTTAAAAGTGGAAAATCCCGGGAAAGTCCAGCTTGCGCTGGAGTCAGCAGTCGGATGGGCGCAGGATTTCTTTGAAGGCATCATTGGAAAAGAAAACAGGCGCTATATCCCTTATCTGATTACCGTGGCCCTCTACCTTGCGGTTTCCAATGTGATCGGACTGGTAGGCTTTAAACCGCCCACAAAGGATCTGAATGTGACGGCAGCGCTGGCCATTATGAGTATGCTCCTCATTGAGTATTCGGGCATACACAGAAACGGCCTGAAACACTGGGTTGGACATTTTGCCAAGCCCGTTCCCTTTGTTGCGCCGATCATGGTGATGGAGGTCTTTATCCGCCCCCTGTCGCTGTGTATGCGGCTTTTCGGCAACATGCTGGGAGGATTTGTGGTAATGGAGCTGGTCAAAGCGGTGGTTCCATTATTAGTACCTATTCCGTTGAGTTTCTATTTTGATATATTCGACGGACTTCTGCAGGCGTATGTGTTTGTATTTTTGACTGCCCTGTTTATGAATGAAGAGATGGAATAGTAAGCAAAGAGATTAAAAGAAAAGGAGATTGAAGATTATGTCAGGAACAATTATTGCAATCGGAGCAGCTATCGCTGTACTTACAGGTATTGGAGCAGGTGTAGGTATCGGTATCGCAACAGGAAAGGCAGCAGAGGCCATTGCGAGACAGCCTGAGGCTGAGGGCAAGATCAGCAAGACACTGATCCTTGGATGTGCCCTTGCGGAGGCAACAGCTATCTACGGCTTCATCATCGGCCTTCTTGTGATCTTCTTCCTTCAGTAGAAATATTGTCAGAACATGAAGTTGGATTACAGGAAAGGCAGGTACTAGAAAGTGCTGAGTTTAGACTTTAATTTTGTCCTGGAAATGATAAACCTGGTCATTCTCTATCTGCTGCTGCGCAAATTTCTGATCGGTCCGATCATGAATATCATGGAGAAGCGCAGGGCGATGATCGCTGACGGTATCCAGAATGCCAACGACCAGCAGGCCAAGGCAATGGAGCTTAAAAGTCAGTATGAGGATGCCTTGAGCGGAGCAAAGGATGAGTCCCGGCGTATGATCGAACAGGCCAAAGCAGACGCTAAGAAGGAGTATGACCGCATACTGAAGGATGCGGACAACGAGGCCGGAAAGATCATGAAGACAGCCAGGGAGACCATTGATCTTGAGAGAGAACAGACACTGAGACAGATGAAGACAGAGGTCGCGGGGCTTGCCATGGACGCTGCAAAGAAGATCATGATGGACAGCTGCAGCGAGAAGGACAGCCAGGCTGTCTACGACCAATTTCTGAAAGAAGCAGGTGATCCCCATGAAGACAGCGAAGACAAATAAAACTGCGTACTGCTCTATGGCGGCGATCCGCTATGCCAGGGTGCTGTTTGACATGGAGCTCCCGGAGGATGTGATCGGGGGGACGGAAGAGATATTTTCAGAGGCCCCCGCTCTTGTCTCGGTTTTGGAAAGTCCTATCGTGACAAAAGACCAGAAGCATAAGGTCATTGACCGGATCTTTGACGAGAGAATACGGAATTTCCTGAAGGTGGCCACAGACTACGGGAAGGCCGGCATCATGCAGGAGATTTTCAGGGCATATCATCAGTATAAAAATGAGATGGCCGGCATCGTGACCGCTCATCTGGCCTATGT
This sequence comes from Faecalicatena fissicatena, assembly GCF_016900595.1. Lineage (NCBI taxonomy): Bacteria > Bacillati > Bacillota > Clostridia > Lachnospirales > Lachnospiraceae > Faecalicatena > Faecalicatena fissicatena. Next base: position 15,551 of record NZ_JACLYY010000009.1, on the reverse strand, counting down.
GGTTCCGCCCACCGAGGAACAGAAAAAGGGTATGGAGCAGTTTGTGCGCAGAGAATTTCACGCGAAAGGCGTGGTCTGGGAGATGGAAGAGAGGCCGTCGCTGATCGGCGGATTTCTTCTCCTTGTGAATGGCCGGGAGTATGATTACAGCATGCAGGGACGGCTGAAACGATTAGAACAAAAATTGACCTGGAGGTGAAAAACTTGAGTTCGATCAACTCAGATGAGATTATCTCTATCATTAAGGAAGAGATAGAAAATTATGATGTGATCAGCAGAGACCAGGAAGTTGGCTATGTTGTCTCTGTTGGAGATGGAATTGCCTCCGTTTACGGAATAGACCATGCCATGTACGGTGAGATCGTCACCCTGGAGACAGGGCTGAAGGGCATGGTGCAGGATATCAAGACAAATGAAGTGAGCTGTATCCTGTTTGGAGACGACTCCGATATCAGAGAGGGGACAAAGGTAGCCCGCACCGGAAAGAAAGCCGGTATCCCCGTGGGAGAGGGGTACATTGGAAGGGTTGTGGACGCCCTCGGTTCCCCTATAGACGGAAAAGGCGAGATCAAGGCGGACGGATACCGTCCGGTGGAGGAGGAGGCGCCCGGAATTGTGGAGAGAAAATCAGTCAGCGTGCCGCTGGAGACAGGCATCCTCTCCATTGATTCCATGTTCCCTATCGGCCGTGGACAGCGTGAGCTGATCATCGGCGACAGGCAGACGGGCAAGACCTCCATTGCTACAGACACCATCATCAACCAGAAGGGGAAGGATGTGATCTGTATCTATGTGGCTATTGGACAGAAGGCATCCACAGTGGCCCAGCTTGTAAACACGCTGCGGTCCCACGACGCCATGGACTACACTACGGTGTTCTGTTCAACGGCCAGCGAGTGCGCGCCGCTGCAGTACATTGTGCCCTATGCGGCAACCGCGCTGGCGGAATATTTTATGTATCAGGGAAAGGACGTGCTGATCGTGTACGACGATCTGTCCAAGCATGCGGTGGCCTACCGTGCCATTTCCCTGCTGCTGGGACGCTCTCCGGGACGTGAGGCGTACCCCGGAGATGTCTTCTATCTCCACTCCAGACTGCTGGAGAGAAGCAGCCGCCTGAGCGAGAAGGCGGGGGGCGGCTCCATCACGGCGCTGCCTATCATTGAGACCCAGGCGGGTGATGTTTCCGCCTACATTCCGACAAACGTGATCTCCATCACGGACGGACAGATCTTCCTGGAGAGCGACCTTTTCAACGCCGGTATGCGTCCGGCTGTCAACGTGGGACTTTCTGTGTCCCGTGTGGGAGGCGCTGCCCAGACTAAGGCTATGAAGAAGGCGTCCGGAAGCGTGCGTATCGACCTGGCTCAGGCCAGGGAGCTGGAGTCCTTTACCCAGTTCAGCTCGGATCTGGACGATGTCACAAAGACCCAGCTGAAATACGGAAGCTGCCTGACAGAGCTTCTGAAGCAGCCTCTTGGAAATCCGCTGAGCCTTCACGAGCAGGTTATCACACTGTGCGTAGCCACCCACAAGCTCATGCTGGATGTAGATACAGACAAGGTAAAACAGTTCCAGACAGATATGCTTGCATTTTTTGAGAACAGTCATCCTGAGATCTGTCAGACCATTGAGGAGAAGAAGATCCTGGATGATGAGCTGACAGAGCAGATTTTAAATGCCGCAAAGGAATTTAAAGAGAAAAGGTAAGCAGGTGTTATTATGGCAAATGCAAGAGAATTGAAAGAGAGGATGGCCAGCATCCAGGAGACAAAGAAGATCACCAACGCCATGTACCTGATCTCCTCCTCCAAGATGAAGCAGGCGAAGAAAAAGCTGGCGGACACAGAGCCCTTTTTCTACGCCATGCAGGCGGAGATCACCCGGATCCTGCGGCACGTGCCGGATATGCACAGCCATTTCTTTGACCGCAGGGAGAAGATCCCGGCAAAGGACAGGAAGGTCGGATGTATTGTCATCACGGCGGATAAAGGTCTTGCCGGGGCATACAACCACAATGTGCTGAAGATGGCGGAGGAGCTGATCGGGCAGCCGGGAAAACACAAGATGTTTGTCCTGGGTGAAGTGGGAAGGCAGTATTTCTCTAAGAGAGAGGATGAGCTGGATTCTGAATTCAAGTATACCGTGCAGGATCCGAACCTGTACCGGGCCAGAGTGATCGCCGTCAAGATGGTGGAGCTTTTTGAGGCGGGAGAGCTGGATGACATTTATATCATCTACACCCGGATGAAAAACGCGCTCCAGGCTGAGACGCAGCAGATCAAGCTTCTGCCTCTGCAGAGAGTCAACTTTGCGTCCGACAAGATGGCGGCCATGGCCGGCGTGTACAGAGAGGCAGTCACCCTGTACCCCTCCGCCCACAAGGTCATGGACAATATTGTCCCCAACTATCTGATCGGCATCATTTACGGCTGCCTCGTGGAGTCTTACTGCAGCGAGCAGAATTCCCGTATGCAGGCAATGCAGAATGCCACGGACAGCGCCACGGATATGCTGAATGAATTAAATGTAACCTATAACCGTGTAAGGCAGGCGGACATCACCCAGGAGCTGACAGAGGTGATCGGCGGTGCCAACGCACAGAAAAGGAAGTGAGATAAAACACTATGACAAAAGGAAGAATTGTACAGGTCATGGGACCTGTTGTAGACGTTGAGTTCGATAGCAGGGAAGATCTTCCATTTATCAAGGATGCACTGGAAGTGGACAACGGTGGAAAGCGCTGTGTCATGGAGGTGGCTCAGCATGTTGGAAACAATGTTGCGCGCTGCATCATGCTTGCTTCCAGCGACGGCCTCTACAAAGGGATGGAGGTGACAGCCACCGGGGAGGGCATCAAGGTTCCGGTTGGCGAGCGGACCCTTGGAAGACTTTTCAACGTGCTGGGAGAAACCATCGACGATAAGGAGAAGATTCCGGAGGATTCAGAACACTGGGTAATCCACAGAAAGGCGCCCAGCTTTGAGGATCAGAGCCCGGCTGTGGAGGTGCTGGAGACAGGCATCAAGGTCATCGACCTTCTGACCCCCTACGCAAAGGGCGGAAAGATCGGCTTGTTCGGAGGCGCCGGTGTGGGAAAGACAGTCCTGATCCAGGAGCTGATCCACAACATCGCCACGGAGCACGGCGGATATTCTATCTTTACCGGCGTGGGCGAGCGTTCCAGGGAGGGAAATGACCTCTGGACAGAGATGAGCGAGTCAGGAGTCCTGAATAAGACAGCCCTTGTGTTCGGACAGATGAACGAACCACCCGGAGCCCGTATGAGAGTGGCGGAGACAGGGCTTACTATGGCTGAGTATTTCCGTGACGAGGAGCACCAGAACGTGCTGCTGTTTATTGACAATATTTTCCGTTTTGTGCAGGCCGGTTCTGAGGTGTCCGCCCTTCTTGGACGTATGCCGTCAGCCGTGGGATATCAGCCCACTCTGGCAAATGAGATGGGCGCTCTCCAGGAGCGTATCGCCTCCACGAAGAACGGGTCAGTCACATCTGTGCAGGCTGTGTACGTGCCTGCGGACGACCTGACAGACCCGGCTCCGGCTACCACATTCTCCCATCTGGATGCCACTACAGTTCTTTCCAGAAAGATCGTGGAGCAGGGTATCTATCCGGCTGTAGATCCGCTGGAGTCCACCTCCCGTATTCTGGAGGCTGACGTGGTGGGCGAGGAGCACTACCAAGTGGCCAGAAGGGTGCAGGAGATTCTCCAGAAGTATAAGGAGCTGCAGGATATCATCGCCATCCTCGGTATGGAGGAGCTGTCAGAGGAGGATAAGCTGACAGTCAGCAGGGCCAGAAAGATCCAGAGGTTCCTGTCACAGCCCTTCTCTGTGGCTGAGACATTTACCGGAACACCGGGAAAATATGTGCCTCTGTCGGAGACCATCCGCGGCTTTAAGGCTATCATCGATGGCGAGATGGACGAGTATCCGGAGAATGCGTTCTTTAATGTCGGAACTATTGACGAGGTTATCGAGAAGGCAAAGGCTGAGCAGGCTTAAGCGCGGCCGCGCAGTGCCTTTTGTCCGGCAGAAGGAGTGAAATTAGATGAACACATTTTTTTTGAAGGTTATATCCAGCGACAAGGTTTTTTACGAGGGAAAATGCCAGAACCTGATCCTTCCCATTGAGGACGGAGAGTTCAGTGTCCTGGCCCATCATGAAAACATGATCGTGGCAGTGGTAAACGGGGAGCTCCATCTGAAGACTCCTGAGGGCGAATGGATCACAGCCGCTGTGTCCCGGGGGTTTGCTGAGATCATCAACAACCGTGTCTCCGTCCTTGTGAACTCGGCGGAGCGGCCTGAGGACATTGATGTAAAGCGAGCCGAGGAAGCCCGCCAGAGAGCTGAGGAGCGCCTGCGCCAGAAGCAGAGCATCCAGGAATACTACCTGTCCCAGGCATCCCTGGCCCGCGCCATGACCCGCCTAAAAACCTCCCGAGATAAACATTGGAATATCTGATGGCAATGAGCCATGCGGAAGTATACGGAAAAGGACTCACATCGTGCTTGCACGTAGGGGAGTCCTTTTTTGTATGCTTCCATAGGGCGAACGCCCGAGACTGACACGGAGCGAAGCGTAGTGGAAGTCGGCATGGCGGAGTAGATCTGGTCGACACTTCATGCCAGCCCAACAGCTGCTTGACGTTCTTAGAAAATTGTGTTATGTTAATACTATCTTAAGCGGCATGGCATTTCGCCGTTCATAAGCCGCTTGATTATGAATTGGTCGTTCTTTTGCTTCGGCTTCTGAAGCAGAATATCAGCCTTGTGACATGTAGTAAATTTCGCTATAATTGAAGAAAGGAAATTGCCTATGAGAAATATGCTTGCGGAGGATATCGCGCTGGCAGAAGGAAAGTCTCAGTATGACGCCCAGTGTAAGAAAGTGCTGTCAAACAGGACGATCCTTGCCTGGATATTGAAGCGCACAGTGCAGGAGTGTCAGGAGCTGTCTGTATCTCAGATAAAAGCATGTATATGCGGAGAGCCTGAAGTGTCCAACGTGTGGGTGGAGCCTGGAAGGACGAACAGACTGCCGGAGCAGGTGGTCGGAGATGCAAACGAAGACAGCAGCCGGATGAAGGAGCCATTTATTTTGATATACGGCTTCACATGCTCATTCCCGCCCGGAGAAAAACAGAGATTAAGCTGATCATCAATATTGAAGCACAAAAAGAATTTTATCCGGGTTATAACCTTGTTACACGGGGAATATTTTATGGGGCCAGGCTGATTTCATCGCAATTGGGAACGGAATTTACAGGTTCAGATTATGACAGTATAAAGAAGGTTTACTCCATATGGATTTGTATGAATGCCCCAAAGTACATAGGAAATGCCATTTCCATATATTCAATCGGAAAGAAGGATATTGTACCGGGGATTCCGGATCGTCCAGGCAGCTATGACAAGCTGTCAGTGATCTGCATTTGTTTGTGTGACGGGGCGGAAGACGGGCAGGAGCTAACGAGGATGCTGAATGTACTTCTGTCTCCGTCTTTGAGAACGGGAGATAAAATTGAAAAACTGGAAAATGATTTCCAGATAGAGATGGAGTACAGCCTTGGAAAGGAGCTGGAGCAAATGTGCAATCTGAGTGATTATGTAGAAGAAATCGGGATAGAAAAGGGAATAGAAAAAGGGAGAGACGAAGGGAAAAATCTAAACCTTATTGAGCTTATCCAAAAGAAATGCAGGAGAAATAAAAGCCTGGAAGAAACGGCGGCAGATCTGGAGGAAGAACCCCAGGCCATTGAGGCGATTTACAGGATCGTGCAAAAATATCCCCATGCATCCTGCGAGGAGATATTAATGAAGCTGAAGGAATGACAGAAGCGGAGGTGCGGCAGACATGAAGAAACTGAAAACCCGCTGGACAGACCAGGTGCTGGAGCACCCGGACCAGGTACTGGCAGAATATCCACGGCCTTCCATGCGAAGGGAGAGCTATGTCAATCTGAACGGATACTGGGATTATGTGATCACCGGGAAAGGAAAGAGGCCGGAGCGGTACGCGGGGCGTATCCTTGTGCCTTTTTCCCCGGAGGCCCCCCTATCGGGGGTGGAGAGGAGCCTTCATCCGAGCCAGGTGCTCTGGTACAGACGGATGCTGCCGGGAGAGGTGGAGAGAAGATCGGGCAGGCGCTGGCTCCTCCACTTTGGCGCAGTGGATCAGTTCGCCGCTGTCTACGTCAACAAGAGACTGGCGAAAAAGCATCTGGGAGGTTATCTGCCTTTTTCCGTGGATGTGACAGATTTCCTGAGGAAGGGAGAAAATGAGCTCATCGTGGGCGTGCGGGATTTTACGGATCAGTCCTACTACAGCAGAGGAAAACAGAAGCTGCAGAGGGGAGGCATGTTCTACACAGCTCAGAGCGGGATCTGGCAGACTGTGTGGATGGAGGAAGTGTCGGAGGCGCACGTGGACAGGCTGAAGATCACGCCTCTCTACGATGAGAAAATGGTGGAGGTCACGGTCTGCTGCGCCGACCGGGGCCAGGTTTCTGTTGCTGTGTCTTCGGAGGAGACGCAGCCCTGGGAGGTGGAGGGGGAAGCCAATGAGCCCATCCGCATACCGGTGCCCCGGATGCATCCCTGGACACCGGAGGATCCATTTCTTTATTTCCTGAGCGTCACCTTTGGGGAGGACCGGGTTGACAGCTATTTTGCCATGAGAAAGATTTCCGTTTCTTTAGATGCGGAGGGTATCCCTAGGACATTTCTCAACGGCAGGCCCTATTTCCAGAGGGGCGTTTTGGATCAGGGGTACTGGCCCGACGGACTGTACACGGCGCCATGCGATGAGGCCCTGGAATTTGACATCAGGGAAATGAAGCGTCTCGGGTTCAATATGCTCAGAAAGCACATCAAGATCGAGCCGGAAAGATGGTACTATCACTGTGACCGGCTTGGGATGCTGGTGTGGCAGGACATGGTCTGCGGAGGCCGTCCTTACAGGAAATGGTATGTCACCTACCTGGCAAACGGATTGGAGAAATTTCATATCCGTATGACAGACCGTACCTACGGGCTTCTGGGACGGAAGGAGGAGAAGGGACGGCAGCAGTTTGTGGAGGAGATGAAGGAGACGATCCGCCTGCTCTGGAACCATCCCTCCATTGTCACCTGGGTTCTGTTCAATGAGGGCTGGGGACAGTTTGACGCAAAGGAAGTGACGCGGCTGGCCAGGGAGATGGATCCTTCCCGGCTCATTGACCAGGCAAGCGGATGGTTTGACCAGGGCGGCGGAGATTTCCGGAGCATACATAACTATTTTTTTAAGCTGCGCTTCTGGAGGGAAGAACGCGTCCAGGCGCTGACGGAATTCGGCGGCTTCTGCTGGAGGTGCAGGGAGCACAGCATGTCGGGAAAGGTCTACGGCTACAGAATTTACGGGAGCAAAAAGGAGCTAAGCGCGGGCTATGGCCAGCTGATAAAGGAGGTTGCCTCTCATATAGGCGAAGGGCTGTCCGTTACCATCTATACCCAGCTCTCAGATGTAGAGGAGGAAGTAAACGGCATTTACACCTATGACAGGGAGATACTGAAGATAGATGAGAATGTGCTGAAAGAGTGGAATGAAAAATGCAGTATTTGATATCCATGGGATCAAAGTCCGCATGGAGTATCGGAAAATAAAAAATATGAATCTGTATGTGCGCCCGGAACAGGGTGAAGTGTTGGTGACAGTCCCCTTTAGGACGCCCAGGGAGCGGGTGGAGCGGTTCCTGTACGAGAAGGAGGGCTGGATGCGCCGGCATCTGGAGCGGACCCGGGTGACCTGCGAGTACCCGCCTGTGTCGGAGGAGCAGATAGAAAAAATGAAAAGGCAGGTTTTTGGCTATGCCCAAAAGTGGGAGACGATCATGGGCGTCCATGCGTCCGGCTGGACCCTGCGGGATATGAAGACAAGGTGGGGAAGCTGTACTGTGAGCACGGGGCGTATCCGGCTGAATACCAGACTTGTCTTTTGTCCGGAGGAGTGCCTAGAGTATGTGATCGTGCACGAGCTCTGCCACCTGATTGAGCCCAGCCACAACCAGCGGTTTAAGAGCTGTATGACAAAATTTCTGCCGGACTGGAAGGAGAGAAAGAAGAAATTAAATGGTTTACACGTGGATAGCTGATATTTCTCCTCTCAGGGAGGAGCAAATTTACAGGAAATACTATGAGAAGGCGCCGGATTTCCGCAGGGAGAAGGCGGATCAACTCCGTTTTCCCCAGGACCGGGCACAGAGCGTGGGCGTCTGGGCGCTGTTGGAGAAGATGCGGAAGCGATACGGGGCCGGCCCGGATCAGGTCTTTAACCTGTCCCACTCCGGGGACTATGTGCTGTGCAGCATTTCTACAGAGAGGGAGGAGAAGGTGGGGTGCGACATTGAGACCGTGAAGGAGGCCCGGATGCGGGTGGCCCGACGTTTTTTCCTTCCCTCTGAGACTGCCTGGGTCGAGGGACAGCCGTCAGAGCGGGAGAGGGCGGAGGCTTTCTACCGCTTGTGGGTACTGAAGGAGAGCTTTATGAAGGCAGTGCGCAGAGGGATGGGACTGGATACGAGGAGCTTTGAGATAGGCTTTGACGGAGAAGATCGTCCTTTCCTTGTGAGGAAGCCCTGGCAGTATCCGGAAAGATATTATTACAGGGAGTATCAAGTGTCGGGGATCAATGCCAGGATTGCCGTGTGCAGCACAGACGGAGCGTTCGGGGAGATATATCAGGAGCTGCTGGAGTAAAGGCGCGGAGCAAAGCAGACAGGGGAAGGTTTATGGAGCAAAACCCGGATTGACGTACAGTATATGTTTTGCTAAAATAAGAAAAGGGAAAAGCATAGGTTTATGAAGAAACTCTGAAGTTTACAAAACGAAGAGCCATAAGCTGTGCAGGGTGAGTATAATTTAATTGAATAAGGAGGAATATCATGTTAGATCTTACATTCGGAGAACAGGTCAAAATTATCTTAAGCCGGAAAGGCATGACGATCAAAGAACTCGCGGAAATGATAGAAGAGCGGACGGGGAAGAAGATGTCCAGGCAGAATCTTACGCAGCGCCTTGGAAGGGACAATTTCCAGGAGCAGGACATGCGCATGATCGCGGAGATACTTGGCTGTCCGTTTCAGCTGAATATACTTGGTGACGCAAGGCAGCCGGAGAACACAGATGAGGAGAGTGTTCATGTCACGGAGGCCGAGTTGATGCGCCTCGAAAAGAAGAAGGGAAAGAAACACCGTCATCCTGTGGAGCGGGATATCACCATCGGTGAGCTGGTGGATCTAAACAGTGGTCTGGATCAGCTCCTGGAGGAAAAGGAAGAGCTCCTGGGTGAAGAGATTGCTTTGGATGCTGCCCGGCCGGAGGCGGAGCAGGAGGACGCGGCAGAAGCTGTCGTGGCGGAAGAGCGTGTGACGGAAGCTGCTGTGGCAGAGGAGCAAACAGAGGAGGCGGCGGCGTCAGTGGAGGCGGCTTCAGAAGAAGCAATGCCGGAAGATGCCGCGCCGGAAGAGACTGTACCGGAAGAGATGGCGGCAGAAGCAACGGTAGAAGAGACAGTAGAAGAAACAGTAGAGGAAGTACCGGCGGAAGAGACGCCTCAGGAGCGCCCGGCCAAAAAGGCAAGGGGAAGCTGGAGAGATTTCTTTCAGAGACGTACCAGAAAAGAGCCTAAAGAGCATGTCGCCCAGGCAGAGGCAGAGCGGCAGGCTGCTTCCCCGGCTGCAGCCCGTGAGGATGTAAAGCTTCAGGAGGAGCCGGAAGAGGTTCCTGATGAGGCACTGGAGACGGCCGCAGAGGAGACCCTGGAAGAAAGAGCGGCAGAGACGCCGGTGTATACCCAGGAGACGAGAGAAGAGATGCTGCAGGCTGGCGGAGATGAGGAAGAGGATCTGGAAAAGGGAGAGGTTAATCCCTACACAGGGCATGAGTATGAGTCCAATACTGTGCGCATGCATCCCAAGAGGATTGGGTACGTTCAGGTGTATGACAGGAGCAGCCACCAGTGGACAGACATGACAGAGTGGGCCTTCCTCGGCTATCAGGAGAGGAAGAAGGCTCTTCTTGGAAATGACTACGAGCCGCCCATTTATCTCGATTAAAGAAAGGAAGAGGACCGTGAACTGGGAGCAGCTTTTATCTCCGAAGAGAAGCAGGGGGAGTGGCCAGAGACATCCTGGCTCTTCGGATCTGCGCAGCGAATTTGAAAAGGATTATCACCGGATCATCGGGAGTGCCTCCTTCAGGAGACTGCAGGACAAGACTCAGGTGTTTCCGCTGGATAAGAGTGATTTCATAAGAACCCGGCTGACTCATTCTCTGGAGGTGTCCTCCCTGGCCAAGTCGCTGGGACAGAATATCGGCGAAAATATTCTTACATATAAAAAGGATCCTTCCTTTACCCCGCAGATGAAGGAAGATATCTGCAGCATCCTGCAGTGCGCCGGGCTGATCCACGACATCGGCAACCCGCCCTTTGGACATTTCGGCGAGGTGGCCATACGGGAGTGGTTTGAGAGAAATCTTCCCCGGCTGATCTTCAGAGGAGAGCCGGTGGAGCAGGTACTGACAGAGCAGATGAAGCAGGATTTTTACCATTTTGAGGGAAATGCCCAGGCCTTCCGGCTTGTGACAAAGCTGCATTTTCTCGTAGATGAGAATGGGATGAACCTCACTTACGCCCTGCTGAACACCATCGTGAAGTATCCGGTCTCCTCGCTGGGGATCGACGCTGACTGCGGCGATATCAAGAGGAAAAAGATCGGCTACTATCTGGCGGATGAGGAGCTGTTTCACCGGATTGAGCGGGAGACAGGGACAAACGGGAGACGGCATCCGCTGACCTTTATCCTGGAGGCGGCAGACGACATCGCCTACAAGACGGCGGACATAGAGGACGCCTTTGTCAAGGGATTTATCTCCTACCATATGCTGATGGAGGAGTTGAAGAAACTGAAAAGTATTCAAAACAACAATAAAGTCATCTTTGACCCGGCGGGAAAGCTGGAGGAGCTGTACCGGCGGGGTGTGGAGAAGGGAGTGGACCATCCGGAGGAGTATGCGGTCAAGAACTGGATCGTCCGGGTGCAGGGCTTCCTCATCTCCTGCGCCACGTACGGATTTACCTCTAACTACGAGGCGATCATGGAGGGGAGCTACTCTTCGGACCTGTTTTACCATACGTTTGCAGAGGAGCTGATGGAGCTGCTGGGAGACGTGGCTATGAGGCGTGTGTTTTCCACCAGGCAGATCTATCTCATGGAGCTGGTGGAGGCGGGCATACTGGACTATCTCATGGACAGCTTCGTGAGGGCGGTCATCCACTATGACGAGGACGACAGCGCCTTAAATTCTATTGACAGGAGACTTGTGTATTTTATTTCCAGCAACTACAAGGACGCCTACCACTATCATGCAAGAAGAAAGACTGATACGGAAAAGCTGTACCTGCGGCTTCTCCTTGTCACGGATTTTATCTGCGGCATGACAGACAGCTACGCCAAGAGACTGTACCAGGAGCTGAAGGCGATCCTCTGACAAAGGGAGAACAGGTATTTTCCGGTATCCAGGCGAATAGATTGTGATAACCAGACAAAGAATGGAAGTGGAGGTTTGAAACGATTTATTCGCTATTTGTATGAATATCAGGATGGAAAACGCATCCGCAACGTGGGCTTTGTGAAGGTGGAGCAGACGGATGAGTCCACGATAGTGCATATTCATGGAAAAGGGCTGCACCTCACGGAAGACAAAAGGCTAAAGGTGTACATTTTTTATGTGAAGGAAGGACAGTGTATCGGGCTCTGGCAGGGAGACATCGACCATGTGAACCCGGCTGTCAATTCCCGGCTGACTTTTACTCCGGAGGACACCGGGCGGCCGTCCAACTATCCGCTGATCGAGGGCGTTATACTGGAAAATGCAGGACACAGGAGATTTGCCGCCGTCTGGGATGACATGCCTGTGGCGGTGGAGCGGATGCAGGTCTTTAGAGACGAGCCGGAGCCGGATCTTGCCAGTCTGGCGGCCCGGAAGGCTGCGCAGGACGAGGAAGAAATGCGGAAGAGAAGTTCCCCGGAGGAGAGTGGAGAGGATGTCCCGGGTGAAGATATTCCGGATGGCAATGTCCCGGACACAAACGGGACTAGCGGCGAGGACAGCTCCATGGATTTGGCGGACAGCCAGGAAGAGGCGGAGCCGGAAGCGCTGGCCTCAGAGGAGGAGACAGACATTCCGGAGGAAATGCCCCGGCAGGAGCGCCCGAACAGGACCGGGGGAGACCCGCCTATTGGATCCCTGCGCTGTATCAAGATCCAGCGCAGGGATATCGCTCAGCTGAAGCGCTGCGAGTGGCGGCTGGCCAACAACAGCTTTCTCCTCCACGGATACTACAGCTATCATCACCTTCTGCTGATACAGGAGGGAGAAAAGTGCTGGCTTGGAGTGCCCGGCATCTATCATCCCCGGGAGGCGCAGGCGGCGGAGGCCTTCGGTTTTCCAAGATTTGTCCGGCCGGATGAGGGGGACGTGGAGCTGACCGAAGAGGAGACAAACAGGGAGGAAGACTTCGGATACTGGTGCCGCCCGGTGAGGCGGTGACACAATTGGAACAATTTCAATTCCAGACGTAATACTTTTTAAAAGTATTACGTCTGGAATGAAAAAACTGGTGTACAATTTTGGATAAAGTGGTGTGTAAATGTGCAAAGTGTAGATGAAAAATATATGAAAGAGGCAATTAAACAGGCAAAGAAGGCGTACGCGCTGGACGAGACCCCGATCGGCTGCGTGATCGTATATGAGGGAAAGATCATCAGCCGGGGCTACAACCGGCGGAACACAGACAAAAATCCTCTGGCCCACGCGGAGATCACGGCCATCCGCAAGGCCAGCCGTAGGATGGGGGACTGGCGGCTGGAGGGATGCACCATGTATGTGACGCTGGAGCCCTGCCAGATGTGCGCGGGCGCCATTGTCCAGTCCCGGATGGACCGGGTGGTGATCGGGTGCATGAACCCCAAGGCGGGGTGCGCCGGCTCTATTCTAAATCTGCTCCAGATGGACAGGTTCAACCATCAGGCTCAGATCACGTCTGGTGTGCTGGAGGAAGAGTGCAGCTCCCTCATGAAGCAGTTCTTCCGGGAGCTGAGGGAGAGAAAGAAAAAAGAGAAAAAGAGCAGCGTCCCATCTGTGGCGGATTGACTGATCCGTAGCAGATGGGACGCTGCTCTCTTTTCCCTAAAAAATGTGAATGGATTTATAGTTTATATATGACCACCCTGCCCGCGGCAGCATGGCAGAAAGCTTTTTTCGTGCATTGCGCTTCGAACCAGGCCAACAGACGTTACCTTGGCAGTTTACTCAACCCAGGCACCCTCACGGCACCCGAAAGGTTCCGCTTAGTGCTGCTTCGTTCCCGACCTGACACGGTTCACGGATTTCCGTCGCGTGAGACCCGGATATCAACGTCACTTACCAAGGGCAGCTCTGCCAGCTTTCGCCCTCCGCGCAATATCACCCCTGCTATAGCGGACTGCAGGTACAAGGCACCGCTACCGCCCCGGCTGCACGAGTCTATATTTTACCCTGTTTTTTTGAAAATGTCAATGGATGCGGGATTTATTGTAAAACCCGATGGAATATAGTAAAATAACAGGCATGATGAGAAAGATATTGTTAGCAGCAGTCAATGCAAAATATATTCACTCCAACCTGGCCGTGTACAGCCTGAAAGCCTATGCGGACGCGAGATTGCGACAGAGCAAAAGCCCTGTCAGTTCTGCCGGCCATGCCGCCGGCGAAGTGGAAATTGAGATCGGCGAGTACACCATCAACCAACAGCCGGACCGCATTATGGAAGACATTTATAAAAGAAGGCCGGACCTTCTCTGTTTTTCCTGCTACATCTGGAATATCCAGATGATCCGCTCCCTTCTGCCTGAGCTTGGGAAGGTGCTGCCGGACACGGAAATCTGGCTGGGAGGGCCGGAGGTGTCCTACGACCCGGTACGGCTGCTGGAGCAGTTTCCCCAGGTGACAGGGATCATGAAGGGCGAGGGGGAAGAGACCTTCGCGGTTCTGGCGGGAGCCCTGGCAGCAAGAGAAGCGGGCCCGGGGACAGATTTGGAGGACGCAGAGGGCATCACCTGGCGTGACAGCCGGGGGCAGATCCGGGATAATCCGTGGAGACAGCCTCTGGACATGGATCAAATTCCCTTTGTCTACCAGGATATGACAGATTTCAGGCACAGGATCGTATATTATGAGAGCAGCAGAGGCTGCCCCTTTTCCTGCAGCTACTGCCTGTCCTCTGTTGACAAGAGACTCCGGTTCCGAAGCCTTTCTCTGGTGAAACGGGAGCTTCAGTTTTTCCTGGACGCAGGGACAGAGCAGGTGAAATTCGTGGACCGGACCTTCAACTGCCGCCACGACCACGCCTTGGAGATATGGAAATACATCCGCCGGCATGACAACGGAATCACGAATTTCCATTTTGAGGTCTCGGCGGACCTTTTGAACGAGGAGGAACTGGAGTTGATCCGATCCATGAGACCCGGGCTGATCCAGCTGGAGATTGGCGTCCAGTCCACCAACCCGGAGACCATCCGGGAAATCCGAAGGACCATGGATCTTGCCCGCCTGGAGGAAAATGTGAGAAACGTGCGGGAAGGGAGAAACGTGCACCAGCACCTGGATCTCATCGCCGGTCTCCCCTGGGAGGATCTGGAGAGCTTCGGGCGCTCCTTTGACAGGGTCTACGCCCTCCGTCCCGACCAGCTGCAGCTCGGCTTTCTCAAGATCCTGAAGGGCTCCCGCATGGAGAAAATGAAGGAGGCATACGGCCTGCTCTGCCGCGACACCCCGCCCTATGAGGTGCTCTCCACAAGGTGGCTGTCCTACGGGGATGTGCTGATCCTAAAAGGGGTGGAGGAGATGACTGAGCTCTACTATAACAGCGGCCAGTTCAGGACAGCCCTGGAGCTGCTGGAGCTGCGGGAGCCCTCGCCCTTTGCCCTCTACAGGAGGCTTGCGGCTTTCTATGAGCGGGAGGGGCTGGATCAGGTGCAGCACGCCCGGGCGGCCCGCTATGAGATCCTCCTTGACTTTGTCAGGGAAAACTGGCCGGAGGATGCCGGGGAGATGAGGGAGCGGCTCATTTTTGACTACTATCTTCGGGAGAACGCCAAAAGCCGGCCGGCCTTTGCGGGTGAGTCCCGGGCGGACGGACAGTGGGTCCGCGGCTTTTATGAGACAGAAGCCCGGGAGCACAGATTTCTGGAGGACTGCGAAGGGGCAGATAAAAATCAGCTCCGCAGGATGACCCACCTGGAGTATTTTCCCCTGAAGGGGGAGTATGTGCTCTTTGACTACAGACACAGGGATCCCCTCACAAATGACGGAAGAGGAATTCATATTGCAATTGAAAAATAAAACGTTTACAATGTAGGGAGCGGCTGAAAAATAAGACTAACTATTAAAGAAAGTCAAGTAAAAAAGTGGCAACGACTTTTCGTTGCAATCAGTACCTTGAAAACT
>NZ_JACLYY010000008.1:0-156415 GCF_016900595.1 Faecalicatena fissicatena | reverse complement strand
ATTAGCTGCACCCTTCCCACTGCCGGGCGGGTCAGGGACTTTCACCCGTTAGAACGTGTGCCCGCCGGGCACACAAATCCAAAAAAGGCAGATCCCTCTAGGGATCCGCCCTTTCATTCTTACATTCTATGATTCTATTCCTACAGGTTGTCTGCCGGGAAAAGAATGCCGTCCAGTGTCGTCAGATCATCCTGGTTGATGGAGTACACATTGTCGTTCAGCTCCACGTGAATCTCCACTGTCTGAGCCTCCCCGTAGGTGGGCTCTGCCACCCGCTGCACCAAAATGTCGTACATCTTCTGGAACACCATCTCGTTGATTTCCTCATCGCTCGGCATCTGAGAGATGTCTGTGATGTTTGCCATCTCTGCCTGCACTGCGTTCATCACCTCGTCCTGAAGGCCGTCAAACGCGGTGAAGGGCTCTGCGCTCACCTCTACCACAAATCCATCATTCTCTCCCTCTGTCGCGTCGCCCACTTCATATTTCGCCTGGGCCAGCATGTCCTTAAAGAGCTGGCGGTAGTTTGCAGACAGCTCATCGGACAGCCCTGCGTCCGTAAAGCCTCCCATGGACATGATATTATCCAGGTTGTCATCGAAAAGCTGCTGCGCCTCCTCCTCCGTGGAATCGGTCTGCTCTGTGTACTCCGAAAAATCCGCCTTATAGCTGGCATCCAGAACGGACTGCACATAGGTCCTGGCGTCATCCGTCGTCATGCCTCCGCAGGCAGTGAGAGCCAGCATCATCACGGCAACGAGCATCATTGAAAGAATCCGTTTTTTCATCTTCATATTCATTTCCTCCTCTTATCCAGTAGACTCTTTATAAACAGTTTACACTATGGGGAGGGAATTGTCTATCTATTTCAGTAACTTTTTACCAATTTCAAAACAGTCAAAGGTTGCAAAATAATCCTTTGGCGTCTCGGCCCGACGGATAAGCTGCGTGGTACCGTCCTCTCTGAGGAGAACCTCCGCTGACCGGAGCTTTCCGTTGTAGTTGTAGCCCATGGAAAAGCCGTGGGCCCCGGCGTCGTGGATCACCAGCAGATCCCCGATGTCGATCTTCGGCAGATGACGGTCAATGGCGAACTTGTCGTTATTTTCGCACAGAGAGCCGGTCACATCGTAGACGTGGTCACAGGGCTCATTCTCTTTCCCCATCACGGTGATGTGGTGGTAGGCGCCGTATATGGCCGGGCGCATCAGGTTGGCCGCGCAGGCGTCCACGCCGATATATTCCTTGTAGGTGTGCTTTTCGTGGATCGCTCTTGTCACAAGACAGCCGTAGGGTCCTAGCATAAATCTGCCCAGCTCTGTGTACAGGGCCACGTCCCCCATGCCCGCCGGCACGAGAACCTCCTCGTACACCTTCCGCACGCCCTCGCCGATGACGCGGATGTCGTTGGGCTCCTGGTCCGGCTTGTAGGGGATGCCGATGCCGCCGGACAGGTTGATGAACTTGATGTGGACTCCCGTCTCCTGGTGCAGTCGCACTGCCAGGTCAAAGAGCACCTTCGCCAGCATCGGATAGTACTCGTTCGTCACTGTGTTGCTGGCCAGGAAGGCATGGATGCCGAACTCCTTTGCCCCCTTCTCCTTCAGAATCTTGAAGGCCTCAAAGATCTGCTCTGTCGTCATACCGTACTTGGCGTCTCCCGGGTTGTCCATGATATCGTTGCTGATCTTGAAGATCCCGCCCGGATTGTAGCGGCAGCTGATAGTCTCCGGAATGTGGCCAATGGCCTTCTCCAGGAATTCAATGTGGGTGATGTCGTCCAGATTGATGATGGCCCCCAGCTTGTCCGCAAGCTGAAAATCCTCCGCCGGCGTGTCGTTGGAGGAGAACATGATATCCTCCCCGGACACACCCATGGCGTCCGACAGCATCAGCTCCGTGTAGGAGGAGCAGTCGCAGCCGCAGCCGTAGTCCCGGAGGATCTGAATGAGGAAGGGATTGGGAGTGGCCTTCACAGCAAAATACTCCTTGTACCCTTTATTCCAGGCAAAAGCCTCCTTGAGAGCCTTTGCGTTTTCCCGGATCCCCTTCTCGTCATAGAGATGGAAGGGAGTCGGATACTCTTTTACGATCTCCTCCAGCTGTTCTTTTGTCACAAATGGTTTCTTTGTCATCACTTTTCTCCTTTCCTGTATTTCAAAAGTTCAATCTCATTTGCCAGCGCCCGCTTGTAGAGCTCCACAAAATTTCTCTGTCCGGAGTAGAGACAGGTGTTCGTGCTGTCCGGCCCCAGTTCCCCGGTGAGAGCCGACCTGGAATCCACGATGACGCCGATCTGGTTTCCTCCCTGCATATCCGGATAGACCTTTACCTGCTCTCCCGCCAAAGGGAACTCTCTGTCTGTGAGAAGGACGGTCTTCCTCCCCGACGCAGCCAGAGCCTCAAGCTCCTTCTCAAAGAGAGGCAGCTGCTCACAGGCGCACACCACATAGGCTCTCTCCCGGGCCGTGGAGAGAAGGTGCTTTACTTTATCCACGATATTGTGCTCGCCCTCGATGGTGATATAGCCCTCCTCCGCCGTCCTCCTCTCGGGGGCATTCCTCCGGAGCCACTCCTCTGTCTCCTGCAGCTTCCGGATCCTGTTACTGCAGAATTCTTCTACATCCACAGCCACGTATTTCCGTGTATGGCCCTCCTCCATCATGCGGGCTCCTCCCTTGTCCGCCAGGGACGCCAGCCCTCCGTAGGCGTTGGACCTGGAAATCCCTGTCAGCTTGGCCGCCTCATAGCCGCTGCACTTTCCCTCGTCCAGCAGGCAATAGTACAAGGTGGCCTCCTGACGCGTGAGCCCGAATTCCATCAGTCGATCTGTGTAGGCCCCATGCTCCATAAATCCGCCTCTTTCCCGACACTTCTCTGTCACTTTAGTAGTTCTTTACAGAAACACTATAGTACGTCCGGGGCCTCTTGTCAATCCTTTTCTGTTCCGGCGCAGAAGCTGTTTCGGAATCTGGCACATCCGGCGCAAAAGGCGGGGACAGGAAAGGCTTTTTTGCGGAATAGAAAAAGCCCGGCGGCAGAACCTTTTTGTCTGCCTTCCGGGCTTCTTTTGTATTTTCCTTTTTTCAGCCGCTGCGGCTCTACTCGATGACAGCGATGCGCATCATATTGCTGGCCCCCTCACGGCCCTTGTTCGCATTGCGAGAAGGCAGCCCCGCGGTCAGCACGACCACGTCCCCTGTCTCTGCCAGCTGCTTTGCGCACACAAGCTCGATGGCGCTGGAGCAGATGTCCTCGGTGGAGTTGAACTGGATGGATTTCATGGGATACACACCCCAGTAGATCTGCATCCTGCGCAGCGTCCTCTCATCCGGTGTCACACCGATGATGGGGGTCTTCGGTTTAAATTTGGACACCACTCTGGCGGTAGCTCCCGACACGGATGGTGTAATGATGCATTTCGCGCCCAGATTGTAGGCTGTTGTGACGGAGGCATGTCCGATAGCTGTGGATATGCCCTTCATCCGGTGCTCCTCCGCCTTCTTGAGCAGCGTGTCGTAGTCCAGATGCTCCTCTGTGTTGCACACAATGTGCACCATCATCTGAAGCGCCTCCACCGGGTACTTGCCCTGGGCTGTCTCACCGGAGAGCATGACCGCGTCTGTCCCGTCGTAAACGGCGTTGGCAACGTCTGTGACCTCAGCTCTCGTGGGACGGGGATTGCGGATCATGGAGTCCAGCATCTGGGTGGCTGTGATGACCGGCTTGTAGTAGTAATTGCACTTCTGGATAATCATTTTCTGAAGGTAGGGAACCTCCTCCGCCGGGATCTCCACACCCAGGTCGCCTCTGGCCACCATGATGCCGTCCGCGCAGCGGATGATCTCATCGATATTTTTAATTCCCTCCGCATTCTCGATCTTTGCGATGATCGGGATGTAGGGAGCATTGCACTCCTTCAGGAAGGCGCGGATCTCCACGATGCACTCCGCGTTGCGGACAAAGGAAGCGGCGATAAAGTCGATCCCCTGCTCCACGCCAAAGCGCAGGTCCTCCCGATCCTTCTCTGTGATGGCCGGCAGGCGCACCGGAACGTTGGGCACATTCACGCCCTTGCGCTCCCCCAGCTCACCGCCGTTTTCAATCCTACAGACAATGTCCTTCTCTGACTTTGAAGTTACCTTCAGCTCGATCAGGCCGTCGTCAATGAGGATCGTGCTCCCCACAGACACATCGTCCACAAGGCCCGGGTATGAGATGGATACCCCCTTCTCATCTCCGGCCGTCACCTCTGTAGTCAGAGTGAACTTATCTCCTGTCTGGAGCTGCACCTTCTTCCCGTCCTTCAGAAGGCCGGTGCGGATCTCCGGTCCCTTTGTATCAAGAAGAATGGCAACAGGCTTATTCTCCTCCTCCCGGATCTTCTTGAGCATGTCCATTCTCATCTTCTGCTCCTGGTGATCCCCGTGGGAGAAGTTGAACCTGGCAATATCCATTCCACTTTTCACAAGCGCCCTCATAAGGCTCTCATCATTTGTATTAGGTCCCATGGTACAAATGATCTTTGTTTTTTTCATACGCATTTCTCTTTTTTCCTCCACTTCTTTACTCCTTTTTACTCATGACTCAGATATACATTCGATATACATTCTATAAGATCGGGCTTTGCGCCCTGAAAACGTCCCGGCTGTCCTTCCAGCCTTCTCTTTATCTGTATTTTCCCGCTGTTTCCATCTGCTATTTTACGTGGATATGGGAAAAGAGGTGATCCTGACAGTACTCATAGTTCCCGTTGCACTTGGAGCAGTACCGGAACTCCAAAGAGGGGTCGTCCAGCTCCGTCCTGCCGCACACAGCGCAGCGGTGCCGGGCGCCGTTCGCATAGTGGTGCTCCGGGCGCATCCTCTGCTGGAACTGCCTTTTCCTCCTCTGCTGCTTCGGTGAAAACCGCCGCATATTCCTGGAGCCCAGGAAGAAGATGACAAAATTGAGGATGGATACAGCAGCCGCGATGGCGTTTGACTGGTAGACAAAGCCAAACACGCTCCCCCCGTAGGCAGGCAGAAAGGCCTGTGCAATGGTATACAGGAAATAGAGGCCGTCCAGCCATCCAAGCCACTTCGCCTTCACCGGGATCATGAAAAACAGATAGAACTGCATCTCCGGATAAATGGCCGCAAAGGCCAGGAAAAGTGACATATTCAGATACCATGTACCAAGCGGAAAGGACACGCCGGTTATAAAGTATGCCGCAAAGGCGGCGATCACATGGAAAAGCATCCCCGCAAAGAAATACAGGTTAAAACGGAACGCGCCCCAGGTGTTTTCCAGCTCTCTGCCCAGCATATAATAGAGATAGAGGGCAAAAATCATAAAGATGTAGTTGGTCTGGGGCGGCTGTATGATAAAGGTCACGATCCGCCAGATCTGTCCGTGCAGGATGGCATTTACATCCAGACAGAGATACTGATAATAGAAGGAAGGGGCAAAAAGCTGAACAACCAGTCCCACAACATATAGTATAATAATGTAATACATCAGATTATGAATGGCATATCTGCCAAATCTGCGCTCCAGTTTATCCAGCCAGCTCATAGAAAAAATACCTGCCTCCTGTCATTGTAAAAAAAGTAAATACTGTAGTTCATTCTACCGTTTCACTATGCTTTTGTCAATTATACCACCTAAGTTTTACGGTATTTTAATATTTCTATAACATTTGTTAATTGTCTTTTAGACTATTTTGTCGTATAATGTTACAGGCTGAAAAGCCGTTTTACTTTTTAATAGGAAAGAACCCACATATTTCCAGGCGGGAGGTTCCCTCCCCATAGATCTTAAAATTGCAGATTAAGGAGTACATAATATGAGTCAACAGGAATTATTTACTTTGGGAATTGACATCGGTTCCACGACCGTGAAGATCGCTGTTCTGGATGATCAGAACGATGTCGTATTCTCCGACTACGAGAGACACTATGCCAACATTCAGGAGACTCTATCCGACCTTCTCGGGAGAGCCATCTACAAGCTGGGCTCTATCCGTGTGTCCCCTGTCATCACAGGATCCGGCGGCCTGACCCTGGCCAAGCACCTGGGTGTTCCCTTTGTCCAGGAGGTGGTGGCTGTTTCCACAGCCCTGCAGGACTACGCGCCCCAGACAGACGTGGCCATCGAGCTGGGCGGCGAGGACGCCAAGATCATCTATTTCGAGGGAGGCAGCATCGAGCAGCGCATGAACGGCGTATGCGCCGGCGGCACAGGCTCCTTCATCGACCAGATGGCCTCTCTTCTTCAGACAGATGCCTCCGGCCTCAATGAGTACGCGAAAAACTACAAGGCCCTCTACTCTATCGCAGCCCGCTGCGGCGTGTTTGCCAAGTCTGACATCCAGCCTCTGATCAACGACGGCGCCTCCAAGGAGGATCTGGCCGCCTCCATCTTCCAGGCTGTGGTCAACCAGACCATCAGTGGGCTGGCCTGCGGAAAGCCCATCCGGGGACACGTGGCTTTTCTGGGCGGCCCCTTACATTTCCTGGACCAGCTCCGGGCAGCCTTTGTGCGCACCCTGAACCTGGACGACGAGCACACCATCGCCCCCAATCACTCCCACCTCTTTGCGGCCATCGGATCTGCCCTGAACTCCACAAAGGAGCCCGTGGTACCCATCCGGGAGCTGCAGGAGCGTCTGGCCAGAAGGATCCAGATGGAGTTCGAGGTGGAGAGAATGGAGCCTCTCTTTGCCTCCGAGGCGGAGTACAATGAATTCATCTCCCGCCACGCCAAGCACCAGGTTCCCGTAAAGGATCTGGCCACCTACAGAGGAAAGGCCTTCCTGGGCATTGACGCGGGATCCACCACCACAAAGGCGGCCCTTGTGGGGGAGGACGGCACGCTCCTCTACTCCTTCTACCACAACAACGAGGGAGATCCCTTAGGGACCACCATCTCCGCCATCAAGGACATCTACAGCCAGCTTCCGGAGGGTGTAGAGATCGTCCACTCCTGCTCCACCGGCTACGGGGAGGCCCTCATCAAGGCGGCCCTCATGCTGGACGAGGGGGAAGTGGAGACAGTGGCCCACTACTACGCCGCCTCCTTCTTTGAGCCGGATGTGGACTGCATCCTGGACATCGGCGGCCAGGATATGAAATGCATCAAGATCAAGAACCAGACCGTGGACAGCGTGCAGCTCAACGAGGCCTGCTCCTCAGGCTGCGGTTCCTTCATCGAGACCTTTGCGAAATCCCTCAACTACACAGTGGAGGATTTTGCCCAGGAGGCTCTCTTTGCCCACAACCCCATCGATCTGGGAACCCGCTGTACTGTGTTCATGAACTCCAAGGTCAAGCAGGCCCAAAAGGAGGGCGCGGAGGTCTCCGACATCTCCGCCGGCCTGGCCTACTCTGTCATAAAGAACGCTCTTTTCAAGGTGATCAAGGTGTCCGATGCCTCTGAGCTTGGAAAGCACATTGTGGTGCAGGGAGGAACCTTCTACAACAACGCCGTGCTCCGCAGCTTTGAGAAGATTGCGAACTGCGAGGCCATCCGCCCCGACATCGCCGGCATCATGGGCGCCTTCGGCGCTGCCCTGATCGCAAGGGAACGGTATGTGGACTGCGAGGGCACTACCATGCTCTCCATCGAGGACATCGAGAGCCTGGAGTACCGCACTACCATGACCAAGTGCAAGGGCTGTACAAACAACTGCCGTCTGACGATCAACCACTTCAGCGGCGGCAGAAAATTTGTCACAGGTAACCGCTGCGAGAAGGGTCTGGGAAAGGAGAAGACAAAGAACAATCTTCCCAACCTGTTCGAGTACAAGAGCCAGCGCTATTTCGGGTACATCCCTCTCGCCGAGGAGGACGCAAAGAGGGGCGTCATCGGTATCCCCAGGGTGCTGAACATGTACGACAACTATCCCTTCTGGTTCACATTTTTCACAGCTCTTGGCTTCCGGGTGGTGCTCTCACCGGCCTCCACAAGGAAGATCTACGAGCTTGGAATTGAGTCCATCCCCAGCGAGTCCGAGTGCTATCCGGCCAAGCTGGCCCACGGCCACGTGCAGTGGCTGATAAACCAGGGCGTACAGCACATCTTCTACCCCTCCGTCCCCTACGAGCGGAACGAGTTTGAAGAGGCCAACAACCACTACAACTGCCCCATCGTCACCTCCTACCCGGAGAACATCAAGAACAACATGGATCCCATCGTGAACGGGGAGGTGGACTTTATCCACCCCTTCCTCTCCTTCGCAAGCGAGGAGACACTGTCCTCCCGCCTCATCGAGGAGCTGGGCGAAAAGTTCTCCATCACGTCATCGGAGATCAAGGAGGCGGTCCACAAGGCCTGGATCGAGCTGGAGGAGTGCCGGAACGACATGCGCAAAAAGGGCGAGGAGACAGTGGCTTTCCTGGACAAGACAGGAAACCGGGGCATTGTCCTGGCCGGTCGCCCCTACCACATTGACCCGGAGGTCAACCACGGCATACCGGAGCTTATCAATTCCTACAACATCGCGGTCCTGACAGAGGACTCTGTCTCCCACCTGCACCAGGTGGAGCGCCCCTTAAATGTCATGGATCAGTGGATGTACCACTCCCGCCTCTACGCGGCGGCAAACTTTGTGAAGACAAAGGATAACCTGGATCTCATCCAGCTCAACTCTTTCGGCTGCGGTCTGGACGCGGTCACCACAGACCAGGTGGCTGATATCCTGACCGGATCTGACAAGATCTACACATCCCTGAAGATCGACGAGGTCAACAACCTGGGAGCCGCAAGGATCCGTATCCGCTCTCTCCTGGCGGCCATCCGCGTGCGGGAGCAGAGAAACCAGAAGAGGGAGATCCACTCCTCCGCCATCACAAAGGTGCCCTTTACAAAGGAGATGCGAAAGGACTACACCATCCTCTGTCCCCAGATGTCTCCTATCCACTTCGAGCTGCTGGAGCCCGCATTCAACGCCTCCGGCTACCACGTGGAGGTGCTGCCAAACGACAACAAGCAGGCCGTGGACGTGGGACTCAAGTATGTTAATAACGACGCCTGCTATCCCTCTCTGATGGTAGTGGGACAGATCATGGAGGCCATCCTGTCCGGCAAATACGATACGGACAAGATCGCCGTTATCATCAGCCAGACCGGCGGCGGCTGCCGGGCCTCCAACTACATCGGCTTCATCCGCCGGGCCCTGAAGAAAGCGGGCTATGAGCACATCCCCGTGATCTCCATCAACTTAAGCGGTCTGGAGGGCAACCCGGGCTTTAAGATCACGCCCATGCTGGCGCTGCGGGGCATTTACGCCGCCGTGTTCGGCGATATCTTCATGAAGTGCGTGTACCGGCTGCGGCCCTACGAGGCTGTACCGGGCTCCGTGGAGGCCATGCACCGGAAATGGGTGAAGGTGTGCTCCGACTTTGTATCCCAGGGCTATCCTTCCAGGCGGAAATTCAAGAAGCTCTGCCGGGATATTATCCAGGATTTCGACAACAACATCGAGCTGCTGGATGTGAAGAAGCCCCGCGTCGGCGTGGTGGGCGAGATCCTCGTCAAGTTCCTGCCGGCAGCCAACAACCATCTGGTAGATCTGCTGGAGAGCGAGGGAGCGGAGGCCGTTGTGCCGGATCTCCTTGATTTCCTCCTCTACTGCTTCTACAACCAGAACTTCAAGGTGGAGAAGCTGGGCTTTGCCAAGTCAAAGGCCATTGTGGCAAACCTGGGCATCAAGGCCCTGGAGTGGTTCCGCTCTCCGGCCAGCAAGGCCTTTAAGGAAAGCAAGCACTTCGATCCGCCGGCTGACATTCACGACCTGGGCCGGATGGCTTCGGAGATCGTGTCGCTCGGCAACCAGACCGGCGAGGGCTGGTTCCTGACCGGCGAGATGCTGGAGCTGATCCACAGCGGTGCCACCAACATCGTCTGCACGCAGCCATTTGCCTGCCTTCCCAACCACGTAGTTGGGAAGGGCGTCATCAAGGAGCTGCGCCGCAGATATCCTCTGGCGAACATCGTGGCCATCGACTACGACCCGGGTGCCAGCGAAGTCAACCAGCTGAACCGCATCAAGCTGATGCTCTCCACTGCCAACAAAAATCTGGAGAAGGCAGAGGGAGAAGAGGAAGAAATCGCTGGATAAAAAAATAGAAACACAAAAAATACAGATGAATAACAAAATCCCCGGCAGAGCTTTCTGCCGGGGATTTTCACTTTCTTTATTGTTGTCATGCTGTTCTCTATTTTACGATCAGAGACTTTCCTGTCATCTCTTTTGGCTGTTCCATTCCCATCAGCTCGATCAGTGTGGGAGCGATATCTGCCAGGCAGCCGCCCTCTCTCAGCTTGTAGGAGGGATCTGCGTTGACAAGGATGAAAGGAACCTGATTGGTAGTGTGAGCTGTGAAGGGCTCTCCTGTCTCCTCGTCGATGAGCTGCTCCGCATTTCCGTGATCCGCGCAGATGAACATCTGGCCGTCCACCTCTTTGATGGCATCCACGGCCCTGCCCACGCACTCGTCCACAGCCTCGATGGCCTTGATGGCAGCCGCCTCAACACCTGTGTGGCCCACCATATCCGGGTTGGCAAAGTTGATGATGATGACATCGTATTTGCCGGACTTGATGGCCTCCACCAGCTTGTCGCACACCTCGTAGGCGCTCATCTCCGGCTTCAGGTCATAGGTGGCCACCTTCGGGGATTTCACAAGGATGCGGTCCTCGCCCTCGTTTGGCTCCTCCACGCCGCCGTTAAAGAAGAAGGTCACGTGAGCGTACTTCTCTGTCTCGGCGATGCGGGCCTGCTTCAGTCCGTTGGCAGCCAGGAACTCTCCAAAGGTGTTGGTGATCTCCTCCTTCACAAAGGCCACCAGCTTGTTCTGGATCGTCACATCATAGTCGGTGAAGCACACGAATGTGGTCTTTACGCGCTCTCCTCTGTCAAAGCCTGTGAACTCGTCATCGCAGAAGGTCCTTGTGATCTCCCTTGCGCGGTCCGGGCGGAAGTTGAAGAAGATAATGGAGTCGCCGTCCTTTACTGTGGCTGTGGGAGCTCCGTTCTTCACGATGACAGTGGGCAGAACGAACTCGTCTGTGGTCTCCTTGTCATAGGATGTCTGGATGCCCTCGGGCCCGGATACAGCCTGCTCGCCCTCACCGTACACGAGGGCTCTGTATGCCTTCTCCACACGGTCCCAGCGGTTGTCCCTGTCCATAGCATAGTAGCGTCCCATGACAGTGGCTACCTCTCCAACGCCGATCTCCTTCATCTTTGCCTCCAGCTCTTCCACGTAGCCCTTTCCAGACTCCGGCGGCGTGTCACGGCCGTCCAGGAAGCAGTGTACGTACACCTTCTCAATGCCCTGACGCTTTGCCAGCTCCAGAAGTCCGTAGATGTGAGTGTTGTGGCTGTGCACGCCTCCGTCGGACACAAGGCCCATCAGGTGGAGCGCGGAGCCATTTTTCTTCACATTCTCGCAGGCGCAAAGAAGCGCCTTGTTCTCAAAGAAATCGCCGTCCTGGATGGCCTTTGTGATCTTTGTCAGATCCTGGTAAACGATGCGGCCGGCTCCCATATTCAGATGCCCTACCTCAGAGTTTCCCATCTGTCCCTCGGGAAGTCCGACGGCCATACCGCTGGCATTTCCCTTCACAAAGGGGCACTCAGCCATCAGCTTGTCCATGACAGGAGTCTTTCCCTCTGCCACCGCGTTTCCTTCCACTTTATCTCTCAGGCCATAGCCGTCTAAAATCATAAGCACTGTTGGTCTCTTACTCATTTTCAATCTCCCTACTTTCCTCTTGTTTTAGTTTATCATTTCTGATCCTGACGCCGGATGCCTTCCATCCAGCGGTATGCCAGCTCCGTCCAGCACTGGCACTCCTCCTGGACTCCGCTGCCGTCAGGCCTTCTGGAGAGCTCGTCCGCCGCTCCCAGCCCGTGTATCCCCTCCTGGAAAATGTGGAGCTCCGTTCTCACCCCGAAGCGGTGAAGGGCCCCGGCCATCAGAAGAGAATTCTCCACCGGCACGGTGGCGTCCGCAAAGGTGTGCCACAGGAAACAGGGCGGCATATGCTCTGTCACCCTCTCCTCCAGGGAAAGGCTGTCCTTCTTCTCCTCACAGGCTTCCCCAAGAAGAGCCCGGAAGCTCCCCTGGTGGGCCACCCCCTCTTTTGAGGAGATGACGGGGTAACAGAGAAGAAGACCGGCAGGTCTTAAGAGCTCCGCCTTTACATGGAGCTGCTCCGCCAGAAAGGGCTCCTGCCACATGACGCCCAGACAGCCGGCCAGATGCCCTCCCGCCGAGCAGCCCTGGACAAAGATCTGCTTCTCGTCCACCTTCCAGTTTTCCGCGTTTTCATGGATCAGAGACATGGTCCTTCCAAGCTCCAGAAGCGCTGCCGGGAACACAGCCGGGGCCGTGGAGTACCGCAGGATCGCCACATGGTATCCCTTCCCCAGGAAATACATGGCAATGGGCTCCCCCTCCCGGAAGCTGGTCCTCTCATATCCCCCGCCTGGACAGAGGATCACAAGGGGCCTTTTCTGTATGAAGAGCTTTTCTCCCGGCGTATCCAGGATGTAGAACACCACATGGGCGTCCGGAAGGGAACCCTCCTCCTTCAGTTTTACAGTTTCCAGTATCATATCCAGCCTCCTTAGCTCTTCCGAAAGCTGCCCAGGGGCTGCTTTCTTTTGCATGTATAGAACCAAAATCCCGCAGGGCCTGGTATTTCAAGTCCCCTGCGGGTCAACCTCATGTTTTATTTGTAGTTTACGATCTTGCCGAAGTCAGCTTTCAGAGAAGCGCCGCCCACAAGTCCGCCGTCGATGTCAGCCTGGGCAAACAGCTCTGCCGCGTTGCCGGCGTTGACAGATCCGCCGTACTGGATACGGATGGCCTCTGCTGTGGCCTCGTCGTAGATCTCAGCGATGCATGCCCGGATGCCTGCACACACTTCCTCTGCCTGCTCTGTTGTGGCTGTCTTGCCTGTTCCGATCGCCCAGATAGGCTCGTAGGCGATGACTGCTGTCTTTGCCTGGTCAGCTGTCACGTTCTGGAAGCCAACCTTTACCTGCTGGCGGATGAAGTCCATGGTCACGCCCTGCTCTCTCTGCTCCAGAGTCTCGCCGCAGCACATGATCGGTGTGATGCCGTGCTCAAATGCCTTCAGCACCTTCTTGTTTACATCTTCGTTTGTCTCGCCGAAGTAATCTCTTCTCTCGGAATGTCCGAGAACAACGTATTTCACGCCTGCGTCTGTGAGCATGGCCGGGGAGATCTCGCCTGTGTAGGCTCCGCTCTCTTCAAAGTACATGTTCTCAGCGCCAACCTGGATGTTTGTTCCCTTGCAAGCCTCTACAACCGGAATAATGTCGATAGCCGGCACGCAGAAGACAACGTCCGCGTCCTCTGTGGCTACCAGTGGCTTCAGCTCCTCTACCAGAGCAACAGCCTCGCTGGGAGTCTTGTTCATTTTCCAGTTACCTGCAATAATTTTTCTTCTTGCCATTGTTATTTTCACTCTTTTCTTTATTTCTTTTAAATTGATAGCGGGTGGGATGTTCACCTTACTAAACTCGGATTGCGCCCCTGTGGGGCTTGTCCTCGCTAAGTGCAGTGAACTAAGTGCGCACTAGAATTCGCCCGGCGTCCTTCGGACTTGGGCTCATTAAGGGGGGTGGGATGTTCACCTTACTAAGCTCGGACTTCGCCCCTGCGGGGCTTGTCCTCGCTAAGTGCGGTGAACTAAGTGCGCACTAGAATTCGCCCGGCGTCCTTCGGACTTGGGCTCATTAAGTGCTTACTTATCGTTAGCAGCGGCTACGCCTGGGAGCTCTTTGCCCTCCAGGAACTCGAGGGAAGCGCCGCCGCCTGTGGAGATGTGTGTCATCTTGTCGCCGTAGCCGAGCTGGTTTACAGCCGCTGCGGAGTCGCCGCCGCCGATGATGGTCACTGCATCTGTCTCAGCAAGCGCCTTTGCCACTGCTTCTGTGCCGTGTGCAAAGTTAGGCATCTCAAAGCATCCCATAGGTCCGTTCCAGACAACTGTCTTTGCATCCTTCACAGCGTCAGCAAAGATCTTCTCTGTCTCCGGTCCGATGTCCATGCCTTCCCATCCGTCCGGGATCTCCCCTGTGGGCACAATCCTGATGTTGGCATCGTTGGAGAACTCATCTCCGATCCTGTTGTCTACGGGAAGAAGCAGCTTCACGCCCTTCTCCTTGGCCTTCTTCAGCATGTTGGAAGCATAGTCAAGGTAATCATCCTCGCAGAGGGATGTACCGATCTTTCCTCCCTGGGATTTTGCGAATGTGTAGGCCATGCCACCGCCGATGATCAATGTGTCCACCTTGTCAAGCAGGTTCTCGATCACGGAGATCTTGCTGGAAACCTTTGCTCCTCCAAGGATGGCTACGAAAGGTCTTGTCGGGTTGTTGACCGCATTGCCGAGGAAATCGATCTCTTTCTGCATCAGATATCCAACAACCGCTGTGTCCACATATTTTGTCACGCCCACGTTGGAGCAGTGCGCTCTGTGAGCTGTTCCAAAGGCATCGTTTACAAATACGTCGCAAAGGGAAGCCAGGTCCTTGGAGAAGGCGTCCTCGTTCTTTGTCTCCTCCGCTCTGTAACGCGTATTCTCGAGGAGGATCACATCTCCGTCCTTCATAGCCTCCACAGCGGCTCTTGCGTTAGGGCCTACCACCTCGGGATCGGCGGCGAATTTCACTTCCTGTCCGAGCAGCTCGGAAAGGCGCTTCGCAACAGGCGCTAAAGAGAGTTCCGGCACGGGTTTTCCCTTTGGCTTTCCAAGATGAGAGCAGAGGATTACCTTTCCCCCGTCAGCGATCAGCTTCTTGATGGTGGGAAGAGCCGCAACAAGACGGTTCTCATCTGTGATCTTTCCGTCAATGAGAGGTACGTTGAAATCGCATCTCACAAGGACTCTTTTTCCTTTTACATTGATATCGTCTACTGATTTTTTGTTAAGCATGCTACTGCCTCCTTATGAACCTTATAAATGTTGGTCACGCTCATGCCAGGCGGGCCTTCTCCCTCCCGGCAGGGCATCTCATAAAAAAGGGTCCGGTCCACTGAAGACCGGACCCTTTCGTGAGTCTGAATTATGCTAATTCTGCGAAGTATTTGATTGTTCTTACCATCTGGCTTGTGTATGAGTTCTCATTGTCATACCAGGAAACAACCTGAACCTCTGTTGTTCCGTTGTCAAGCGGCAGAACCATTGTCTGTGTTGCATCGAACAGAGAACCATATCTCATTCCTACGATATCGCTGGATACGATCTCATCTGTGTTGTATCCGAAGGACTCGTTGGAAGCAGCCTTCATTGCAGCGTTGATCTGATCAACTGTCACATTGCCCTCAACAACTGCTGTCAGGATTGTTGTGGATCCTGTCGGAGTCGGAACACGCTGTGCGGAACCGATCAGCTTGCCGTTCAGCTCAGGGATAACAAGGCCGATAGCCTTAGCAGCTCCTGTGCTGTTGGGAACGATGTTGCATGCAGCGGCACGTGATCTTCTCAGATCGCCTTTTCTCTGCGGTCCGTCCAGTGTCATCTGATCGCCTGTGTAAGCGTGGATTGTGCACATGATACCGGATTTGATCGGTGCGCAGTCGTTCAGAGCCTTTGCCATAGGTGCAAGGCAGTTTGTTGTACAGGAAGCGGCAGAGATAACTGTATCCTCCGGCTTCAGTGTCTCATGGTTAACGTTATATACGATAGTCGGCAGATCGTTTCCTGCTGGTGCGGAAATAACAACCTTTCTAGCGCCTGCTTTGATGTGAGCAGAAGCTTTCTCTTTGGATGTATAGAAGCCTGTACACTCCAGGACAACATCTACGCCGATCTCGCCCCAGGGAAGCTCCTCTGCGTTAGCCTTTGCATAGATTTTGATTTCCTTTCCATCTACGATGATGGAATCCTCTGTAGCCTCTACCTTATCAGCCAGAGCGTATTTGCCCTGAGAAGAATCGTATTTTAACAGGTGAGCTAACATTTTCGGGCTTGTCAGGTCGTTGATGGCAACTACCTCATATCCCTCAGCTCCAAACATCTGTCTGAAAGCAAGACGTCCGATACGTCCAAATCCGTTGATTGCTACTTTTACTGCCATGATTACATTCCTCCTAAAGTCTATTTACTGTTTCACAGCTCTTGTCGTCCTTCAACTTTGTTAAAGAACTCTCAACCACTACCAATTGTACTAAATCTCATACAAAAATTCAAGAGCATTTTCCAATTTTATGTAAGGAGTTTGAAAACAGGCTTTCTCCCCTTAAATTCAGTGTAATACCGAAAACCGCAGGACTTTAAAATGTCATCCGCCTTTTCAAAATCCCAGGCAATGTGCTCCGGCCTGTGTCCGTCGGCCCCCACGGTGATGATCTCGCCTCCCAGCTCCCGGTAGCGCCGCAGGATGTCCGGATGGGGATGGGCAAAGGGAAGGCCGTACTTGAGCCCGGCCATGTTCAGTTCAATGCCCTTTCCCCGCTCGATGACCGCCCGCAGAATGGCGTCGATCTCGTCGGCGTATTTCTGGTAAGAGTAGTCCGCCGCGCCGTTCTTCCCGTAGCGCACCACGTAGTCGATGTGGCCCAGCACGTCAAAGTCCGGCGTATTTTTTATATCCTCCAGCATTTCCCGGAAGGCGCTTCTGTACACCTCCTCATCGGTGCGTCCCTCAAACACAGTTCCCAGCGCCGGGTCGTCCCCGTCCACCACATGGAGGGAGCCAATGACAAAATCAAAGGGATATTTCCTGGTAAACTCTGTAAAAAATCCGCCCAGATGAGGCTGCATGCCCAGCTCCACACCGATACGGATGTCGATCCTTCCTCTGTACTCCTCCTGAAGCGGACGCAGGGTCCGGAAATAGTCGTCCGCGTCAAAGATGCTCTCGTCCCCCCAGCCCATGTAGTCCTTGTCGTAGTGATCGGTAAAACAGATGACCTCCAGGCCCTTGGCGATGGCCCCCTCGATCATCTCCCTTGGCTCCGCCTCTGAGTCGTGGGAAAAGGATGTGTGCATGTGTACGTCTGCCCTCATTATCTTACCCTTCTTTCCTTCTTATTTTGCCTGTTATCCCCGCCCCAGGCCAGGCCGGGCTAGGGCCTGCTGCCTGTGATAGTCCCTCCTCCGAGGACGTACTCCCCGTCGTAGAGAACCACCGCCTGTCCCGGCGTGATGGCCCGCACAGGCTCGTCAAAGGTGCACAGGATCTGGTCGTCGCCTGTCTTCTCCACCTGGCACCAGGCTCCCCTGTGATTGTACCGGATCTTGGCGAAAAGCCGCCTGGGTTCCGGCAGGTCGGAAACGGACATAAAGTTGATGTGATCCGCCGTCACGTACCTGGACATGGACTCCTCGCCCGTGCCCACCACCACCTCGTTGGTGTCGGGGCGGATCTCCAGCACAAAGACCGGGCGTCCAAGAGCCAGTCCCAGCCCTTTCCTCTGCCCCACAGTATAGTGTATGATGCCTTTGTGCCTCCCTACCACTGTCCCGTCCGAGAGAACAAAATTCCCCTCCGGGAACTTGTGACAGACGGTTCTCTCGATAAAGGAGGCGTAGTCCCCGTCAGGCACAAAGCAGATATCCTGGCTGTCCGGCTTGGATGCCACGGGAAGCTGCAGATTAAGGGCCATCTGCCGGATCTCCTCCTTCGCGTAGGCCCCCACCGGCATCAGCGTCCTCGCAAGCTGCTCCTGGGTGAGATTGTAGAGGGCGTAGGTCTGATCCTTCCTGGCTGTGGCGGAGGTCCGAAGGGACCAACGGCCCCCCGGCAGCTGCTCCACCCGGGCATAGTGTCCGGTGGCAATATAGTCCGCCCCGATATCCAGGCTCCTCTTTAAGAGGGACTCCCACTTCACGTACCGGTTGCACGCAATACAGGGGTTGGGGGTCCTGCCGCAAACGTACTCGCCCACAAAATAGTCGATGACGCTGCGCCGGAACTGATCCTTAAAATTCATCACATAGTAGGGGATCTCAAGTCTTGCGGCCACCCTCCTGGCATCGTCCACGGCGCTTAAGCCGCAGCAGCCCCCGTTCTCCTCCTGGACTGCCTCCTCCTCGTCCTGCCAGATCTGCATGGTCACGCCGATCACGTCATATCCCTGTTCTTTTAAAAGCCAGGCCGCCACGGAGGAGTCCACTCCCCCGGACATGCCGACCACAACCTTCTTCTTCTCCATTGTCTTTATCCTTCCGGATCAATACTCCTCTTCTTCCTCTTCCTCGCCCTCGTGGATGTCAGACTTGGGCTTTTCCAGTCCCTCGATCTTGATGCCGTTCTTCTGGGCGTAATCCCAGAGAGCCGCATGGATGGCCTCCTCTGCCAGAAGCGAGCAGTGTACCTTCACCGGCGGAAGTCCGTCCAGGGCCTCCATCACCGCCTTGTTGGTGACCTCCATGGCCTCCTTTATGTTCTTGCCCTTCACCAGCTCTGTGGCCATGCTGCTGGTGGCCACCGCGGCACCACAGCCAAAGGTCTTAAACTTCACGTCCCGGATGATCTGGTTCTCGTCAATGTCCAGATAAATCCTCATGATGTCCCCGCACTTTGCATTTCCCACTGTTCCCACGCCGCTGGCGTTCTCTATCTCTCCCATATTCCTGGGATGCTGAAAATGATCCATTACCTTTTCTGTGTACATGTTTATTCCTCCTTAATATGCCGCCCCGCCGGGCGGCTGTTCTTCTGTTTTTACAGGCTGTTCTTCTTTACAAAATCCTCGTAGAGAGGAGACATCTCCCGCAGCCGGGCCACGATCTCCTTCAGGCTGTCCACCACGTAGTCAATATCCTCCCTTGTGGTCTCCTCGCCAAGCGTCAGGCGCAGGGAGCCGTGAGCGATCTCGTGGGGCAGGCCGATGGCCAGCAGCACGTGGGAGGGATCCAGGGAGCCTGATGTGCAGGCCGAGCCGCTGGAAGCGCAGATGCCCTTCATGTCCAGCATGATGAGAAGGGACTCTCCCTCAATGAACTCAAAGCTGAAGTTGGCGTTGTTGGGCAGTCTGTCCACCGGGTCTCCGTTGAGACGGCAATAGGGAATTTCCTCCAGCACCCGACCGATAAGGTAGTCCCGAAGCTCGATCTCCTTTGCGGACCTCTCCGCCATGGTGGCAACGGCTCTCTCCACCGCCTTGCCAAGGCCGATGATGCCGGGTACATTCTCTGTTCCTGCCCGGCGCTTTCTCTCCTGTGCGCCGCCGTGAATAAAGGAGCGGATCTTCACGCCCTTGCGGATGTAGAGGAAGCCAATCCCCTTCGGCCCGTTCAGCTTGTGGCCGCTGGCGCTGAGCATGTCAATGCCAAGCTCGTCCACGTCGATGGGCACCTGCCCGAAGGCCTGCACCGCGTCTGTGTGGAAAAGGACTCCGTGCTCATGGGCGATCCGGCCGATCTCTTTGATAGGCTCGATGGTGCCGATCTCATTGTTAGCGAACATGACGGAGATGAGGATGGTGTCCGGACGGATGGCCGCCTCCACCTCCTCCGGCCTCACAAGGCCGTTCTCATCCACGTCCAGATAGGTCACCTCAAAGCCTCTCCCCTCCAGGTACTCCCCTGTGTGAAGGATGGCATGGTGCTCGATCTTTGTGGTAATGATGTGTTTTCCCTTTGAGGCGTAGGCCTCGGCTGTTGCCTTCAGGGCCCAGTTGTCGCTCTCCGTGCCGCCCGCTGTAAAATAGATCTCATTGGTCTTTGCTCCCAGCGCCCGGGCGATAATCTCCCTCTGCTCTGTCACCGCATCCTTGTTCTTTGAAGCAAAGCTGTAGACGCTGGACGGGTTTCCGTAGTTTTCGCTGAAATAGGGGAGCATGGCCTCCACTACCTCAGGGGCTGTCTTTGTTGTCGCCGCGTTATCCAGATAAATCAGTCTGTCCATCTTATATCCTCCTGCCTTGTATTTCATTTTGTTTTTTGTTCTCTTTTTCCAGGTCTATCTCCGGCTGCAGGCCTTTTCTTTCTCCTCTTCCTCAGGCCGCAGCTGTCTGCTCTTTTCCGCCAGGGTATCCAGCATGATCCCGTTGACCGTGTCGTTGATGCTGTCGTTGATCTTCTTCCACACGTACTTGGTGACACAGCTGTCCGCTGCCTGGCAGCCCTCATCCGGGTGGTAGGCCGCGCACTCGGCGGGCTCCAGCTTTCCCTCCAGGGCCCTGAGCACATCCCCCACGGAGATCTGTCCGGCCGGGCGGGCCAGCACGTATCCCCCCGCGGCTCCCCGGATGCTCTTTACGAGACCGGCTTTTTTCAGGAGAGCCATGAGTTGCTCCAGATATCCCTCGGAGATGTCCTCCCGGGAGGAGATGCTGCTGATGGAGACCGGTTCGCTCTCACTGAACCTGGCCAGATCCACAATAGCCCGCAGGCCGTACCTCCCTTTTGTGGATAGCTTCATTGTCCTCACCCTCCTTTTTAATTCCTAGTATTTTACTTGGAATTCCTGTTAGTAGGATAGCACCGGCCTGTCTGTCTGTCAAGCACCTTTCCTCATTTTTTGCATCCGGACGTCCGCATATACTCCCATTTTTCTGAATATGCTGTAATAAAAATGTTCCGGAGTCTGCCATGATACAGAAAAATACGATCATAAAGGGGGCCTTTGTCCTGACCCTGACCGGAGTCGTCACCCGCCTGATGGGCTTTTTTTACCGGATCTTTTTAAGCCGCGCCTTCGGGGAGGAGAGCGTGGGCCTCTACCAGCTGGCCTTCCCAATCTACGCCCTCTGTTTCTCCTTCTGCGCCGCCGGCATAGAGACAGCCATCGCCCGCAGCACCGCCGCCAGCCGCTCCCTGAAGGATCCGGGCCGCACAAAGGCCGCTCTGTACAGCGGCTTCACCCTGTCCCTCCTCCTTGCCTTTGCCCTTATGCTCTTCATCCAGAAGGAGGCGGACTACCTCTCCTGCCGCTTTCTGGGTGAGCCCCGGTGCGCCCCTCTCCTTGTAATTCTCTCCCTGGCCCTCCCCTTCTCGGTGATGCACAGCTGCATCTACGGCTACTATATCGGCCAGAAGCGCACAAAACTCCCCGCCCTGTCCCAGCTCCTTGAACAGACCGTGCGGGTGGGGGCTGTGGTCTTTCTGTACTGGTTTTTCATGGACCGCTCCGTCCACACCGGGATCGCCCTGGCAGCCGCCGGCATCGTGGCCGGGGAGGCGGCCGCCGCCCTGTACTGCCTGGGAAATCTGCGCAAAGCCGGGGACATGGCCTCCCCGGAGCGCCTGCCCCTTGGGGCATACAAAAAGGGACTGGGGGAGATCCTCTCCCTGGCAGTCCCTCTCACCGGCAGCCGTGTGCTCCTCAATATCCTGCAGAGCGTGGAGGCCGTCTCCATCCCTGTAAAGCTTCAGGCCTTCGGCCTTAGCGCCGGGGAGTCCTTAAGCACCTACGGCGTCCTGACGGGCATGGCCCTCCCCTGCGTCCTCTTTCCCTCCGCTATGACAAACTCCATCGCCACTATGCTGCTGCCCACAGTGGCGGAGATCCAGGTCACCGGGGATGTCCCGGCTATGAAGAGAGTCATAAAGAAGGTCTTCTTCTGCTGCTTTTCCCTGGGGCTCCTCTTCTGCCTGGCCCTTGTAGTGACGGGAAATTTCATAGGCAGGCTCCTCTTTCACAGCGCCGCCGCGGGACACTTCATCATCACCCTGGCCTGGATGTGCCCCTTTCTCTACACAAACGGGTGCCTCCTTGGCATTCTGAACGGCCTGGGGAAAACCAATATTTCCTTTGCCGTAAATGTGACGGGGCTCCTCCTTCGCATCGGCAGTGTGTTCCTCCTCATTCCCCTCTTCGGCATCCAGGGGTATCTGTGGGGGCTGCTGGCCAGCCAGGCCGCCGTCTTCGCCCTCTGCCTGGCCTACCTGCGCTTTTTCTTCTTCACGCTGTAGCCAAAGCTGCCCCGCTTCTTTCCAAGCTCCATATACTCCCCGTGGGAGTAGGCCACAAGACCTGCGTCATTCAGATGAAACCGTCCGGCCTCGTCCATGTAGGCTGTGTCCGCCTGCACAGCCTCCACCCGGGCCAGGAACATGTGGTGGCTCCCCAGCTCCTTCACCTCCGTCACCCGGCACTCGATGTTGACAGGGGACTCCTCTATGACCGGGGCAAAGGCAAGCTTAGCGGCCTTTCCCGGAGTCAGGTGCATCTCCTTCCATTTATCCACGTCCCTGCCGGATCTGACACCGCACCAGTCCGCCGCCCGGAGCAGCTTTTCTGTGGTCAGGTTGATGACAAATTCTCCGCTCCTACGGATGATGTCATAGCTGTACCTCTGGGGCCGGACAGAGATGTAGACCATGGCAGGGTTGGTGCAGACCGTTCCCGTCCAGGCCACAGTGATGATATTGGTCCTTCCCTCCTGATCCCCGCAGCTTGCCATCACTGCGGGCAGGGGATAGAGCATATTGCCCGGTTTCCATATCTCTTTTGCCATACCTCTCTCCTCCTTACTGCTGCAGCGCGCTCACCAGCGCCGGGATGAGCTGCTTCTTTCTGGACACGACTCCCTTCAGGAGGACAGGGTCCATATCCTCCGGCAGCTCAAAGGCCTCCAGCACAGTCTCCCGCGCCCCTGCCCCGGAGCAGAGAAGCTCTGTGGACTCGTGAAGGATATGGGTGAGCATGAAGTAGACCATGTTCAGCTTGTGCTCCTCCCGGGCCTGATCCAGATAGGGGAGCAGCTTCTCCCTGATATCCTCCAGCTCATCGCTGCTCATGGAGTTGATCTGCCCCACACCGAACACTGTGTCGCCCACTGTGAACTGCTTGAAGTCCTGGAAGCAGATTTCCTTTGCGCTCTTGCCCTTCAGGTTGCTGCCTGCGTTGAACATCTCCGCGGCCAGATCCTCCAGGACGACCCCCGCCGTTTCGGCCAGCTTACTTGCGGTCCTTCTGTCCATCTCGGTACAGGTGGGGGAGCGGAAAAGGAGGGTGTCCGAGATGATGGCCGCGCAGAGGAGCCCTGCCGTCGTCGGCGGGATCTCCACGCCGTACTCCTCGTACATCTGGGTGACGATGGTGGCCGTGCAGCCCACAGGCTGGTTGCGGAAGAACACCGGCCCCATGGTCTCAATGCTCCCGATCCTGTGATGGTCAATGATCTCCAGGATGTCCGCCTCCTCGATGCCGTCCACAGCCTGGGACTTCTCGTTGTGATCCACAAGGATGACCTGCTTCTTCCTGGCGTCCAGGAAACGCCGCCTGGAGATGAAGCCCTTGAAGTTGCCGTGCCGGTCCAGAATGGGGAAATCGCGGAATTTTTTCTTCGTCATCTCCTCCTTGATGTTGTCCACATAGTCGTCCATGTGGAACACGGTCAGGGGACCCTTGCTCATGAAATACTTCACCGGGATGCTCTGGTTAATGAGCCTTGCCGCGGTAAAGGTGTCGTGGGGCGTCTTGATGACCACGATGCTCTGCTCCTCCGCCTTCTGGATCAGCTCCTCGGAGATCTCCGCCCCGTGGCAGACTACCAGACAGCTGGCGTTGATGTCCACAGCGCAGGCCTGGGACTCGTACCTGTTTCCCAGTATCACCAGGTCGTCCTTCTCTATGAACTCGGCCATTCTGTCCGTGGTGGAAGCCCCCACAGCCACCTTTCCCTTCACAAAACAGCCGTGCTCATTTCCTGTGACGATCTCCCCGTCCAGGGTGCGCACAATATTGCGGTACTGGGTCCTGGCCTTTGCCAGGATGGTGTTGTCGTACACGTCCATGTAGGATTTCGCGATGTCCCCGGTGGAGATCAGCCCCACCAGCTCCCCGTCCTTCAGCACCGGAAGGGTCTTGACAGACTGGGTTTTCATCAGCTCCCACGCCTCCTTGATGGACACGCCCGGGGCCACCCCGGTGATCTTGTGGATGTCCAGGTCCTTCACCTGGAGCTTCACATCCTGGAGAAGCCTCGGAGCGTCCACCTTGAACCTGCGCAGCACGTACTGTGTCTCCTCATTGATCTGGCCAGCCCGCTTTGCCACAAACTCCTTCCCCGTGACTTCCTTCTTCAGCCCGGCATATGCAATGGCAGAGCAGATGGAATCCGTGTCCGGATTTTTGTGCCCTACAACATAAACTTTTCTCATATCTTCAACTCCCTGCTTGTATCTTTTCCAAATTTTTGATCTGTAAAATAAGCTTGCCATTTTTTCCACTTCCAGTCAACTAAAAATTCCCGGATACTTTGCTTTTTTCTTTGAACAAAGTCCCCTTTTCGTGATATACTGTTACTAGTATGTGGAAACACATAAATACGGTTATGAGAAAGGACTAACAAAATGAGCGAAGAATTATTACAAGAGGAAAACAAACCGGAAGAGACAATGGCTGACTACGAGGAGCATCTTGACGATGCCAATCCGTGGAACGTGGTACAGCGCTACATGGAGAACAAGACTACCCTTCCGGTAAAGGTGGAGGGGATCGTGAACGGAGGCGCCATCGCCATGGTGGAAGGCCTGCGCGGATTTATCCCCGCATCCAGGTTATCCTTATCCTATATCGAGGATCTGGAGACATATCTTTTAAAGGACATCGAGGTCCGGGTCATCGAAGTCAACCAGGCTGAGAACCGCCTTATCCTGTCCGCAAGAGAGATCCTCCGGGAGAAGGAGAAAAAGGCCATGGAGGAGAAGATCGCTAACGTGAAGGTGGGCAGCGTTGTGAAGGGCAAGGTGGAGAGCCTGCAGACCTACGGCGCTTTCGTCCGTCTGGAGGACGGACTCTCCGGACTTGTACACGTGTCCCAGATCAGCAGAAAGCGGGTGAAATCCCCCAAGGACGTTCTCTCTGTGGGCGATGAGGTGACTGTGAAGATCATCGGCCTCAAGGACGGCAAGATCAGCCTCAGCATGAAGGCTCTGGAGGAGAAGGACGAGGAGGAAGACATCAAGGTGGAGATCCCCAAGTCCGAGAACATCGGCACAAGCCTGGGCGACCTGTTCAAGAACATCAAGCTGTAAATCTTCCTGGCAGGCGGTAACGCCGTTACCGCAGCCGTACAAATATCAAAAGAAGCAGGTATTGGCCAATCATCAATTCAAATGATTGGCCAATACCTGCTTGACATTCGAAAGAAGTATCATAAATAACGTTCCCCAGTTTTTCTACTGCATACGACTCAATCCTCAGAAACTCCGAAACTTTAAACAGAGTGTACACGATACCCCCTGTCTTTGTGCTTTTGAGATGAAGTTTTAAAACTTCTACTTCGTCCATTCTCTTCTTACTTTCTTTGTCCTACTTATAGCAATTGTTCGCTCCCATGTACCATAGTTTTCCCAAATACATCTTTATCTATTCCTTTGTTAGACTGATGATCATCTAATACCGTTTCATCGATAGTTCAGTGTCCACTATTTCCTGCTTTCGCTCATAAATATTAGGCACACTTCCTAAGACAAAATTGTCAGCAATTCTCAAGAGAACATACAAGTCTGCGAGTTTTCAAATCCTCGTCTGTATCATGATGTATTGACTATGTCTGTTCCTCAAAGGACTACTCTACGGTATCATGGCTTCGCCGCACTCCTTTTCTTCACCGAATATTGAATTGAACCTTAAGCCTCTTATAAACATTGCATTTCTTGTAACCTTTTTCTAATATATGGTTCTGTCAACGGTTCGTCATATCTCACAGTCAACAATTTTATATTACACTCGCGACAAATACGAGCTTTTCTTTCATCATGTTCTTTCTGCTTTTCTAATTGTTTTTTACCACCCCAATGTTCAACTGCATGATAATGCTGTTGCCCTTGATACTCTATTCCTAGATTTTTTTCCTTCACAAAAATATCTAATTCTAACCCTTCAAGCCATTGTGGACGATAATGTGTTTTAATTTCACAATTAGGATAAATCATTCTTGTTATATTAGCCAATGTTGTTTCACTAACCCATGCCTCCCCAACATTTCGAAAGCCAAACTCTCTTCTCACCTTATTTTCTATGCACTTTTCAAAATTTCGACGTGCTTCTTTCGCATTCTTATATAACTCATCCGAGTCTGGATCATTTTCGCTTTCTTCATTAGCTAATATAAACTGATCCCATATCTCTAATACATCCGGAGGACATTTCTCTCTTAAAATCAGTTCTTTCTGAATAGACATTTTTCCTTCTAACATA
This sequence comes from Faecalicatena fissicatena, assembly GCF_016900595.1. Taxonomy (NCBI): domain Bacteria; kingdom Bacillati; phylum Bacillota; class Clostridia; order Lachnospirales; family Lachnospiraceae; genus Faecalicatena; species Faecalicatena fissicatena. Next base: position 130,290 of record NZ_JACLYY010000008.1, on the reverse strand, counting down.
TAATAAATACCATATTCAAAATATTTCTGATTTATAAACCATCCATACTGTCTTTTAAAAGCTGTTCCATACATAGGATCACAATACTCTTCCTGTGGTAATTTCCCATTGCATCTATGACATATTCCTTTACGAAATTTAAACAGACTTAATGGATTTACAAGATCATTTAAAGATGTTTGTGCAACGGCAGTTGGGAACTCATCTGTTCCTAATAAAGGAGCAACTCCTTTTTCAAAAACACTAAGCTTCTGTTGTCGTCTCTTTAAGACCAAATAATTTTCAATCCCTTGCCTTTCACATTCGCAAAAATAAATATCTGTAGCTTCTTTACTTTCTTTAAATGCAAAAAAACTACCATATAGCTCAGGGTATAACACATATGGTAAAGGTAAATCTTCAATAGGTTCTTTAGGAATAAAATCATAATATATGTCTGGATGTATATTTTCCCTGTATTTACCAGCGTTAGCCTGTAAGACTTTTTTAAAATGCCAAATACTAGTTTTTCCCGTAAATTTTTTCCCGTTTAAGGTTATATACGATCCTTTCCATTTATTCACTAATGAAATAATATACTCTATACTAATTTCATTATCTGCATATTCTTCAACCGAATTTATTGTAAACGAATGCATTTTTCCATCGAATTGATAGTTCGGTAAGTTCTTTGCCAATTCAATTACTTTTTTATAAGACTTAGATTTGCTTTTTCTAAATTTCACACATACTAGTCTTTGATTATTTAAAACCTCTTCTTCCCAAAATGGTTTTTTATTTACATTCTCACTCTTTTTACTTATAAATTCGTTTTTGTCCAAATCAAACGAAAATTCAATATAACACATACTTTTCCTCTTATTCAACATTGCATTTTACACGTTTATTTTTACGAAAACTCTATATTTGTATCGTATTCCGTTATTAAATACATCTCTTGCCTTGTATAATTAATCTTTTTTGCACCAACACAAAAATATTGCTTATATGTTATTCCGGCCGAATTTTTCATCTGAATTAAAAATTCTATTTTTAAATTCTCTGCTTGGAAATATTGTGTATTATCTAATTCAAAACATATCTCTTCATTTTTATAAATCACGTTAATCGAACACGGCACTTCTACTAACACGCCGTTAATTTTTCCATACATGGTTCTGACATTCAGTATTATGTCTTCTCCGACATTCACCAGCCATATCCCTAATTTTTTATCTTTTGATAAATCATCATTGCCACTTTCATTAGTAAATTGTCCAATTCGTATCGGACAATATTTTCGTCCATTTATGCTTTCCTTTTTCAAATTAAAATATCCCAACTTTTGTCGAAGTTGTTGTGTCATGAATTTATCATTAACTTCTTTAGTATTCACATTTTGAATTAAAGAAACTACTGCCAAAAAAACTGTACCGAAATACGCCATATAACCATACCAAAAATCCGGGTTATCGTATACGATTTTTTCCCAGTGTTTCCAAGCCACCCATATTCCCCCAAAAGGTAAGAGCAATATGAATACACCTATACTAACTATAACAATCTTTTTATTCATTTTATCAAAAGTGTTCCTTCCCAAATTAATCTATTATAGTCACGTCTATTTTAACATAACATGTTCCTAAATACATTATCCTTTTATTATACTTATTTCACAAAAAATCCGCCTATATACCACTCTCCCACACTACAACCTTCGTTCATTCGTAGCCAATAACTCTCTATCAACAATTTTTCACTCCTTTTATCTCAGTTCAATCTTATCTATCTTTTTATCCTTCTGACTTCTCATCCTTTAATGCCTGTTCCATCCGTTCTTTACATCCCTCTAAGAGTGCTTTATTCGCATTAGAAACAACTAGATTTTCCTCTCTTACACATGTTTCTTCCTTCCATTCTCTTCCACTATTCTTTATCATATCTTTCACCACTCCCCTCCCCCTTTCAAACCAACCTCAGTAAATGCGCTGATTATCTCTTTCGCAATTTTTCTCGATTATTCTAAAAGCTCCGAATTTGAATTTACCCGTTTTTTAACTTCCGGTTCATTTTTTTGATCAGAAATTTAACGACAGCTCTATTGTCCTGCAAAACCCGCTCTGCTATCATAAGGGCATAAACGCAAAGGAGGTCCGCCATGAAGATTAACCAGGTCATTCGGGAAAAGCGAAAGGAGCTGTCCCTGACGCAGGAGCAGATCGCAGATTATCTGGGCGTTTCCACGCCGGCTGTAAGCAAGTGGGAGAAAGGCAGCACTTACCCTGACATCACCCTTCTGCCGGCGCTGGCGCGTCTGCTTAAGACCGACCTTAACACCCTGCTGTCCTTCCATGACGATCTGACAGATATTGAGATTGAAGATTTTGTTGACGAAGTCGACCAGACGGTCCGGGAGCAGGACTATGATGCCGCTTTCCAGAAAGCGATCCGCAAAATACAGGAATACCCCACCTGTGAAAAGCTGATCTATTCGGTCACTCTCTATCTGGAGGGAGCGCTTGTTCTCTACAACGCACCTGAAGCCCCGCAATACCGGGAGACATTTGAAGCATTTTACAGGCGTCTGTCTGCAAGTGAAAATCCGGAAATAAAGGATACCGCAACCAGTATGCTGATCTCCTATGCCCGTAACCGGGGAGATTTTGCAGAGGCAGAGGCGCTGATAAACGCACTGCCATTTTCCTCAATAGATAGAGAGGAGCAATCCGCCATCCTCTGCCAGCAGCAGAAACGATACCAGGAGGCGGAAAAAATCTGGGAGCGCCGGGTGCTTAACGGCGTGACCGGGATACAGACCGCTTTACTAAACATGCTGGAAATCGCGTTACTGGAAAACCAGGAAAAGGACGCGGACTTTTTCGCGGATAGGTACGAGTCCCTTACCCGCTGGTTCTGTCTTCCGGAGTGGATGCGCTACAATGCCCATTTGCAGCTCGCCCTCGCAAGAAAAGATAAGGACAGGAGCCTGTCTGTCCTCCAAAAAATGCTGTCTGCCATGAAGCAGGAATGGGCTCCGCAGGATTGCCCCTTATATCGCCATACAGATGCCGGCAGTTCCACATTCTTTTCAGGCAAGCTGACCCAGGCGATCACCGATGAGCTGGCAAACGATGAGGAGTACGCATTTCTCCGCGGCGGTCCGGAATTTGAAGAGCTGCTGGCACAACGAAAGGCTTAAATATCGGATCTGTGTTCCAGCGCAAGCCGGTACATCCGGGAGACATGGCTTGAGTAGGCTGTCAGAAAATAGGACAGCTCCTGCTGCCCGGCATCCGCCCGGCTGTAGCTGACTCTTCTCACCTCCGGCAGCGTCTTTTCGCCCCGCAGGCCCAGCAGCCTCTGGATCTGCGCCAGCACATACTGGGCGTGGGAAATATAGTTTTCCATCTCTTCATCCTCCCCCTCGCTCAAGTGTCCGGAATTGACAAAGAGCAGAATCTGCTCCATCTCCGCCACCATCTCCCAGGATATCTTAAGAAGCTCCCGGTAGGTCTCCCAGGGCTGTCCCCGCCTCTTGTCCAGATACTCCATCATCTGTCCGTGAACCAGATGGTACTCCACCTGGGCATCGCAGATAGTCCCGTAATCCGTGGGCCGCTCCAGAGCCCTCTCCAGCATCCTAAGGTACATGTGGTGCATATGGAAGACCACGGTGAGATTGTATCGGAACTGCTGCCCCATGCTGGTGGGGAAGAAAAACCGGTTGATCACAAGGACAAGGGCGACAGCCCCCATCACATAGATCATCCGAAGCTCCACAGCTGTCTCCTCCCCCATGGCCAGGGTCACCATGGAGAGGGCAAAGCAGGTCACACAGACCGCGTGCACGCAGGTTCCCGGCGTGGCGGTGTACATGCAGATGACCATGAGTGCCGCCAGGACAAAATGCCCTGCCATTCCGGGCATGACAGGAAAGAGCAGGCTCATGATGACGCAGCCTCCCGCAGTTCCCAGAAACCGGGTCAGCATGCGATAGCGGCTGTCCTCGTACATGGGCCGCAGGAGCAGAAAGGCGTTGAGGGGCAGCCAGTAGGCGTGGTCGGCGCCGCTTATGTGCACAAAGAGAAAGCTGAGGGTCAAAACCGCGCTCATCCGCAGGGCAAACCGCATCTCAAAGCCGTCCGGCCGCATCTGGTACAGCAGCTTCCCCAAAGGCCGCTGGTGCCTTGGCATGGGCCAGGAAGCCCCTGCCTCCTCCCTCTCTCCCTCGTCAAATTTCCGGAGGATGATGAGGAAGGGCTGGAGAAAATTCTGAACCGAGATCTGGATCTCGTCCCCCCCTGCCCCTGCTTCCAGAAGCAATGCCTCTCCCGCCTCCTCCAACGCCGTTCTCGCCGTCTTTTCCCAGAAGGCTGTGGATGCTGCCCTCTCCAGATAGACGGCTGTCTTTTCCACCAGTTCGGCGGCTCCCTTTTGCTCCAGCATGGCCGGGGCGTATCTGCTGCCCACAAAGTAGGAGGCCCGCTGGAACAGGAGGGCGAACATGTAGGAGATCTTCCCCTCCCGGGTGGCCACCTCCCTTCCGCCCCGCTTGGCGTAGGTCTCCTGGTACTGGAGCTGCTGCAGCTCATAGAGATCCCCAAGGCTCTCCGGGGATTTCTCCTCTCCCCGGAGCTGCCGGCGCAGGCAATCTGCCAGGACAGACAGACCCTCCTGCTCTCTTCTGTAGCTCTTTTCCTGGGGATACCGGCACTGGTACAGCTTCACCAACAGGAAAAAGCAGGCCAGGGAATACAGCATGGCCTCTGTCTGCACAAAAAATCCCGCCAGGTCCACTGGCAGGAGCTGCAGAAAGGTAAAGGTCATGAGCCCGGAAAAATAGCCCATCCGGTTGAACCGGGTGGCCTTCAGGAACACAAGGGCAAAGGGCACGATCAGGTTGAGCCCTGCAGACAGCGGAAAGGACCAGGTGGCGATCCAGGCCAGCAGACTGAGTCCCAGCTGGCTTGCCGCCGCCCGGGCGAGACTCACCCAGGACCTTCTCTTCCGGTAATTGGTCTGGAAGAGCACTGTCACGAGGGACACCACCATGATGTACTGTGTCCCGAACAAAAGCAAAACCGTGCAGAACAAAAACAGGTAAAAGCAGATCACAGGGAGGGCGTTAAGGAAGCTTTTCCAGACAAGCCTGGCCTGGCCTTCCAGACGCTCTCTTAGCATTTCTTCCTCTCCAGAAGGCAGAGGGGAACACCGATCTTAAAGAGAAGAGACAAAAAAAGCATCAGCGCTGTGCAGGCCTCCGCGGCCGCCCGGCCGCCCCTGGTCTTCTCAATCTTCGCCCTCAGACGCCCGACCTGGTCCCCCAGCGTCTCCTCCCTCTTCCCCGCCGTCTCCAGAACGACCTTGAGAAGGGCAAAGAGCTGGACTGCCAGGAATATCCCTGCCAGCGCATCCTTCACTTTGCTTCCCGTTCCTTTTATGACTGCCCATCCGCCGGCTGCCACAGACATAAAGGTAGCAATGTGGTGCAGGCATACGACAGCTTTCATTTCTCTTTCTGTTCCCATGATCTGATTTCCTCCTGTGATCATATATATGCGCCTGTTTTCTATTTTATGACAGAATGTCCCATTTTTTCAGAAGCTCTTCCAAAATCTGGGCCGCGTCCTCCACGCAGGCCATGCAGCAGGGAAGGGGCTGGGGACCGTCCTGGGTCTTTAGGTCCCGGCAGTACAGCGACCCTCTCCTCTCCTTAAAGATCTCTGCCGCCTCCTGGAATTTAGCATATGTATCCAGCTTTGTCCGGGTGGGATCCTCCATGTCCCCGGCGCTGTTCGCCAGACTGATGATGAGGAACATCCCCATGACCGCTCCGCAGGTGTCCTTCAGCCCGCCGATGCCGGACCCGAACCCCTCTGTCATGCGGAACATATCCTCCTGGCTCACCCCGTATCTCTCACAGACCGTGCAGGCCACAGACTGACAGCAGTTGTAGATCTTATTAAAATTCTCCGCCGCTTTCTCCCTAAGCTTCAGTTCCTCCATCGCGTTTCACTCCTTCGCTCTCTGTTTTATCCGCAGCCGTCTCCTGGGGGTGCAGGAAACGGGCCGCGTCCTTCACGAACATCAGACGGTTTCCGTACTTCTCCACATAGGCAAAGGCCGCCCGTGCCCCCGCCTCGTTCCCGCAGTCCTGCTCCAGAACCGCCTGCTGCCAGGCTCTTCCCACCTTTGACCAGAGCTGCTGGCTTACCGGGTCGGACAGGTGGAGCCACTCCTGGTAAAAGCACCAGGCGGACTCATAGTCTTTGTTCGCCCGGGCCCGCTTCAGATTGTTCATGGCGCAGAGGAGCTGCATGTTCTTTGTGTCCTGCTTGCCGCTGATCCTTCTCTGGAACTCGTTTTCCAGCTCCCTTACCTTGTCCCCCATGCCAAAGCGGAAGCAGAGGCCGCTTTTTAGGGCATAGTAATTCAGCCGGTTGGTCTTCTTGAAGGAAGAGGGATCCGTGTGCATGATGGTGTCCATGGCCTGCTGGAAATTCCCCTGGTAGTACTGGGCGATGGCCAGATTCAGCCGCTTCAGGTTCTCATTTCCCATAAAGCCCATGTGGTAGACGCAGGCCTCAAAGAGGAAGGGGTCGCACTCCTTCTGGAGCGCCCCGTAGATCCAGGTGGTCCCGGTCTTCGCTACAAGAGCCAGGATAAAGAGCACCGCAAAGTGTGTGATGATCATGCAGATTTGCAGCATATCCCATTTATATCCACTCACCCAGAGCCGGACGGGGAAATTGCTGCTCAAAATCATCCAGAGAAGATGGATAGCTACCAGAGCGTAGGCAGCCCATCCCAGCCACTGCCTTAAGCGGCAGCGCCGCACTCTCCTGTCAACCTCCCGCTGATCCACCGCTGTCATTTCTTCCACTGTCATTGTACCCCATCTCCTTTCGCCTCTTTTTCCAGGTCACGGATCCACACATCCACGCAGGCGTCGCTGGGCATCCGCCAGTCCCCTCTGGGCGAGAGGGCCACCGTACCCACCTTGGGGCCGTCGGGAAGACAGGACCGCTTGAACTGCTGGCTGAAAAATCTCCAGCAGAAGGTGCGCAGCCATTTGTAGATGGTCTCCTCATCGTACTCGCCCGCGAAAGCCTCCTTGGCGATGCGGTAGATCTTAGAGGGCTCGTACCCGAAGCGGAGGAAATAGTACAGATAGAAATCATGAAGCTCGTAGGGCCCCACCAGATCCTCCGTCTTCTGGGCGATCTGTCCGTCCTTGGGAGGAAGGAGCTCCGGGCTCACCGGCGTGTCCAGCACGTCGTAGAGCACAGCCTTAAGCTCCTGATCCTTCTCCGTGTCCGCGCAGTAGCGCACCAGATGCCGCACCAGCGTCTTTGGCACGGAGGCATTGACTCCGTACATGGACATGTGGTCCCCGTTGTAGGTAGCCCAGCCAAGAGCCAGCTCAGACATATCCCCTGTGCCCACCACAAGGCCCCCTGTCTGGTTGGAGATGTCCATGAGCACCTGGGTCCGCTCTCTGGCCTGGGAGTTCTCGTAGGTGACGCTGTGATCCTCCATGTCGTGGCCGATATCCCTGAAATGGCTGGCAACCGAGTCGGCGATCCGCACCTCCCGGAGCTTGGCCCCCAGCTTCAGCGCCATCTGGCAGGCGTTGTTGTAGGTCCTGTCTGTGGTGCCGAAGCAGGGCATAGTGACAGCAATGATCTGTCCCCGGTCCATGCCCAGCCTGTCAAAGGCCCGGGCTGTCACAAGGAGGGCCAGGGTGGAGTCCAGGCCTCCGGAGATGCCCACCACCGCACTCTTCGCGTGGGTGTGGGCCAGGCGCTTCTTCAGCCCCATAGCCTGGATAGTGAGGATCTCCTCGCATCTTCTGTCCCTCTCCTCCTTGGCGTCCGGCACAAAGGGGCGGGAGGGAAACCTTCTGGAAAGCCGCGTCCGGGTCATCTCCACATGGAAGGGAACTCTCAGAAGATGGCGGTCCCGGGCTGTCTTGAAGGTGGTGTTCTTCCTCCGCTCGCCGATCAGCCGCTTTACATCGATCTGGGCGTAGATGACGCCGTTTCTGAACCGCTCTCCCTCCGCCAGGGTGGTACCGTTCTCGGAGATGATGTTGTGGCCGCCAAAGACAAGATCTGTGGTGGACTCTCCCTCCCCGGCGTTGGCGTAAATATAGGCCGCCATGAGCCGGGCCGACTGTCCCTCGATGAGACTCTTCCTGTAGGCCGCCTTGCCGATGGTCTCGTCGCTGGCGGAGCAGTTGACAATGACCGTGGCCCCCTCTCTGGCCGCGTCAATGCTGGGCGGCACCGGAGACCAGACGTCCTCACAGATCTCCGCCGACACGGTCAGGTCCGGCATGGCATCTGCCTCAAAGAGGATCCGGGGGCCAAAGAGGATCTTCTCCCCCTCAAACGGGATGTACCGCACGTCCTCCGGCCCCTCCCGGAACTGGCGCATCTCGTAGAATTCTCCGTAGTTGGGCAGAAAGGTCTTGGTGGTAAATCCCAGGATCCTCCCCCTGTTCAGGGCCGCCGCCACATTGTAGAGCTCCCCCTCCACTGCCAGAGGCATGCCCACAAAGATGAGGGCGTCCTTCTCCCTCGTGGCCGCTGCCACCTCTTTGATGGCTCTTCTCACCTCCCCGAGGAGCACGTCCTGGGTAAAGAGATCCCCGCAGGTGTAGCCGGTGAGGACCAGCTCGGGAAACACCACGATCTTGGCCCCCTCCGCTGTCGTCTCATCGATGAGACGGCAGATCTGCTCTTTGTTATACGCCACATCCGCCACACGGATGTCCGGGGTGGCTGCCGCCACCTTTACAAAACCATGTCTCAAGGTCCACACTCCTCTCTATTTTCTGCTTCTTTTCAGTATGCTCTTCAGCTCGTCCACTGAGTAATTGTAGGCTGTATTGCAGAAGTGACACTTCACTTCAATATCCTTCCCCTCGTCGATCATCTCCTGGAGATCCTTTGCCCCGATGCTGGCCACGGCCCGCTCCACTCTCTCCTTGGAACAGTTACAGTAGAACCGGGCGGGCATGGTGTCTGTGACCTCCAGATCCAGCCCCTCTGTCAGATCCGAAAGAAGCTGCTGGGGCGTGTAGCCCTCCTCCAGAAGCTTTGTCACAGAGGTGATCTTTCCCACATTTTCCTCCAGGCGGCTGATCACCTTCTCCTCGGCAAAGGGCATGAGCTGCACGATAAAGCCCCCCGCGCATTTTACCGTGTTGTCCTTCTCCATGAGCACGCCCAGCCCCACAGAGGAGGGCACCTGCTCTGAATTGGCGAAATAGTAGGTCAGGTCCTCCGCGATCTCGCTTGTCACAAGGATGGTCTGGCCCGAGTAGGGCTCCTTAAGGCCCATGTCCTTGATGACGGTGAGAAGGCCGATGCCCACGGCTCCCCCCACATCCAGCTTCCCGTTCTTCGGGGGCAGGATCACGTCCGGGTTCTGCACGTAGCCCTTCACATTCCCCTGACTGTCCGCTGTCACTGTGATGCCTCCCAGGGGGCCGTCGCCGTTAATCTGGAGAGTCAGCACGTCGGTGTCATTTTTCATCATGCTGCCCATCATAACGCCCGCTGTCAGCAGGCGCCCCAGGGCCGCTGTGGCCACCGGACTTGTGTTGTGGCGTCTCCTGGCCTCCTCCACCAGGTCCCTTGTGGTGGCCGCGAAGGCTCTGATCTGCCCTCCCGCGGCGGTTGCCCTTACGATGTAATCTGTGTTCTGTGTCATCTATTCTTGATCCTTTCTCTTGTTCTCTTTTTTGACTCATGTACCATTTTAATATTTTTTCCGATACTTGACAAGGGAGCGCGGATCATTTTCCGCACTCCCTCGCCATGATGGTTATTCTCTCGCTGCCAGGCCCCGCCTCCCTGTCCGTGTAGCCCTCCCGGGCTGACAGAAAGGTCAGGCCGCTCCTTTTAAGGAGCTCCTTCATCTCCTCCAGAGTGTAGGCCCTCTGGAAATGCTGCTCCTTATATTTCCGGTAGAGATCCCCCTCCTCCCGGATAAACAGAGTCAGCTCGTAGGAGTTGATCCGCCCCTCCTCATCGTAATAGTTGTCCCAGATGAAGCTGCAATCCTCCCTGTCCTCGGCGATGGTCTGCTCGCCCAGCACCTCCCTGTACTTGTACTCTGTGTTGAAGTCAAAGAGAAAGATGCCTCCCGGGTCCAGGTAATTGTTCACAAGCCGGAACACCTCCAGAAGCTCCTCCGGGTCTGTGATGTAGTTGACACAGTCGCAGGCGCTGACCACTGCCCGGACGGTGCCGTAGAGCTCAAATCCCCGCATATCCTGCAGAAGGTAGAGGATGTCGTGGCCGCTTGTTTCCTTCTTCTCAAAGGCCTGCTCCAGCATCTCCGGGGAGCTGTCCACCCCGATCATGTCGTAACCGGCGTCCGCCAGCTCTTCGGTCATGCTGCCCGTCCCGCATCCCAGATCCAGGACAAGGCCCTCCTCTATCCCCTGCTGCCTCAGCTTTTCCTCTATGTAGCCGGCCCACTCCCGGTAGGGCACATTATCCATGAAAGTGTCATAGACCTCCGAAAAGCTGCCGTATGCCTCAGCCATCTATTTCATCCTCTCCACACGCTGCTGGATCGTCCTGTTGAAATTCTCGATCTTTCTCGCGTAGGGCTCTGACATGTATCTGGAATTAAGCATGAAATCCGCGGTAGCCAGGTTGTTGGCGATGGGAATGTCATAGACCACAGCGATGCGCAAAAGCGCCTTCACATCCGGGTCGTGGGGCTGTGCCTCCAGCGGATCCCACAGGAAAATCATGAAATCGATCTGTCCCTCCACGATCTTGGCACCGATCTGCTGGTCTCCTCCCAGGGGACCGCTGCAGAACCCTTTCACCGGCAGCCCCGTCTTCTCGGCGATGAGCTTGGCCGTGGTCCCTGTCCCGCAGAGAAAATGGCCCTTCAGTATCTCTTTATTCCTGTCGCACCAGTCCACCAGCTCCTTCTTCTTGCCGTCGTGAGCGACCAGAGCGATATGCTTTGTCTTTCCGATCTCAAGCGTGACAAATTCTTCATCCAACATTGTGTGACCCTCCTTGCATGTTGTCCTTATTTTCCTAATCCCACTGCTCCATGCACTCAAATCTCGGAACGGTGAGAGCAGCAATCAGCACTGTAATTATCATACTATAAATCGGCACGATTAAAAAGAGCAAATTTGCATTTATCAGGTAGGCCGCCGGGATGCTGGCCAGGGCTCCGATGCCCAGGATGCCTCCCTGGACTCCCAGCAGGAAGAACTGCTTTCCCGTAGTCCCCAGGGTATCGCCCAGAAGGCTGTCCCCCAGCACCTTGATGTAGAGCCGGTTGGCCTGGAGCACCACATAGGACAGGATGATGGACGCGATCTTCCAGATGGAAATGCCCCAGGCCAGTCCCACGGGGACGCAGAAGATAACCGCGTCCACCAGGGCCTTCAGGTGCTCCGTGCAGGTGGCGTACCAGAGCTTCTTTGCCGCCGGCTCGGGGATTAGGTAAATGTAGGGCAGCTCCAGCTCCTTCCCCCATTTTCCCATGTACCCGGTGCCCACAAAGACCATGTAGATGGCGATCCCCATGAGCAGAAGATCCGGTGGCAGCTCCTCGTCGGGCCTGCCCACAAAGAAGATGCAGACCACTGCCCCTATGAGGGCTACCAGGGTAAAGCCTGTAAAAATGAAGAACCGCTCCTTTTTGTACTCCAGGAGCTGCCGGCTGAAGATCGCCTTGGCCCCCGTGCCCCAGCCCGCGAGGGACGCCCTTTTCAGCTTCTTCTTTCCAAAGCCTACACTGCTCTCCCCCTTCTGGTTCCTCCTTTTCAGCTCCGCGTAGTCATCCGCGAATTTAGCCGCGTCCTCGTAGTAGGCTCCTGTACACCGGATCCTCCGGGCCACCAGGAGCATCCCCGCGCAGGCCAGAAGAAAGAGGACAGTCCCGATCACATTCCACCGGTCCGGCCCCGTCACGAGAAGGCTTACCGCCGACACCTCCCAGCCCGCCACCGGAAGGAGCCTGAGGGCCGGGGACTCAAAGAGGGCAAGGACTGACTCCTTATTCAGCCCTCCTCTCACAAGATACCAGGCCACCACCGCGGCCACCGCTCCCACAAGGACATAGATCAGAAGCCGCAGAAGGCGGATCAGCCCCTGAAACCTCTCCTCCCCGGAGTAGAGAAAGACCATCAGGCTGGTCTCAAATGCCGTCTCAAACACAAAGCAGAAGACAAAGAGCAGAATAGCCCTGACCGGCTCCACGTGGAAGATCGTCACTGCCGCCACGGAGAACAAAAAATCTGCCACAAGGGATACCGTGTAGTTCAAAATCGCCCCGTGGAGCAGCACCAGCTTGGAGCTGATGGGCGCGGTGAAGATAAAATGGGCGTGGCTGGGCCTGAAGATCACGCCCTTCAGCTTTGCGTAGGACAGAAAATTGCTGCAGAAGATAAAGTAGAGCCACACTGTCATGACGTAGACGATCCCCTGCTTGTAGGCAATGCCACCGGCCGCCGCCAGGGAGGCAAAGGCTGCCAGGATCCCCACCACATAGAAGATGCCCAGCGCGATATAGAGGTAGGTCACCGGCTTGCGCACCGCCTTCCTCGCCCGGTTGATAAAGCTTCTCTTTGTCAGATACAAAAGCGCCCTCATCTCTTCTCACCGCCTGTCACTTCAAAGAACAGGTCATCCAGATCCCTGTCCCCCACATCCTCCTTTCGGAAGGAGGCCTTGATACGTCCCTTCTCCATCACGAACATGACGTCCCAGAGCTCCTCCACCATCTCCAGCATGTGGGTGCTGATAAGGACCGTCACCCCCTGACTCTTCAGCTCCAGTATGACCTCCTTGAGCTCCCGGATGGCCTGGGGATCCAGGCCCACCATGGGCTCGTCAAAGAGGATGACCTGAGGCTTGACCGCCAGGGCGCAGAGGATGCTGACCTTCTGCATCATCCCCTTGGACAGCTCGCCGCCCAGCTTGTCCGCCTTGTCTGTCATCTCAAATCTCTGAAGAAGGCTCTCCACCTCCTGGTCAGTGATGGAGCTCCTGTATGCCATCCGGATGTACTCGATATGCTCCCGCACGGACAGCGCTTCGAACATAGAGGGGATCTCGGGCACGTAGCCAAAGATCCTTTTGGCCGCCAGCTCCCTGGAGGGGATGCCCTGTATCCGTATCAGCCCCTCGTACCTGAGAAGCCCCGCTATACTCTTGATGATAGTGGATTTTCCCGCGCCGTTGGGGCCAAGAAGGATGCCTATCCTCCCGTCCGGCACAAAAAAGCTGACCTGATCCACCGCCAGGTTTTTCCCATACATTTTCCTTAGTCCCTGTACCTCTAACATGGTCTCTTCCCCCTGTGCATTCCGCGATGTTTTTTGTATTAATATTATAATACAATTATACGCACGAAAACCATCTCTGTCAACAGCAAAAATGGAACGCGGCAGGCCCAGTCACTCTTTCTCTCCCGCCGGTATAGGAAGGGGAGGATCTGCTCTGCCTCCACCGCCCCCTTCCCATAGGGCTCGTACTCCCCCTTCGTCCGTGTCAGCAGCCCGTACGGGAAAAGGACTCCGCGCCTGCGAAGTCCTTAAGGCAGTCCGGGAAAACACGCCTCCTCTACAGAATGATGCAGACCATCCCCCCATTGATGTCGTTCACCACCTTCTGCATGGTGTCCTGCAGCTTCGCCTGGCTGTCATCTCCGATCATGGAGATCCGGCTCTGCATGCCGTCCATCACCAGCTCCTCGATGGTCTTCCCGAAAATATTCGTCTCCCAGATACCTCCCTCTGTGTCCTTCCTGTCCCTGATATACCGGATCAGGTCCTCCGCCTGCTGCTCGCTGCCCACAATGGGCGCGATCTCTGTCTCTATGTTCGCCCTGATGAGGTGAATGGAGGGGGCGTGGGACCGGATCTTCACACCGTACTTGTTGCCCTGGCGTATGATCTCCGGCTCATCCAGGGTGATCTCATCCCGGCCCGGCTTTACCACCCCGTAGCCTTTCATCCTGACACTGTCAAAGGCTCCCTTGACGCACTCGTACTCATTTTTCATGGCGGACAGCTTCTTCAGCTCGCAGATGAGGCCGTACTGCCCCTGGATCTGTGCCCCGGTCATCTCGCTGAGCATCTCGTAATAGAACTCTTCCCCGATGTCTATGCGTATTTTCACGCAGCCTGTGTCCATCTCGATCTTTTCCAGACGCATCTCCTCTATGTAGGGGCTCTCCGGCGTGTCTATTCCCGAGACAGCGTCCCGTATCTGACCGATTCTCTCCAACAGCTCCCGGGCGCAGGCTGTCAGGTCCTGCCTGATCCTGTGATCCGGCGGCAGCATCTCCGCCCACCTGGGGATAAAGAACTGAAGCTCCGACACAGGAAACTCAAAGAGCACAGCCTCCATGATCCGGTGAATATCCTCCTCCTTCAGCTGCTCGCAGTTCACCGGCAGAGCCTGCACCTGGTAGGTATCCCGGATGTGCTGCGTGGTCCTTTTGGCCTCCTCCCCCGCCGGGCGGCGGCTGTTCACCAGCACCACAAAGGGCTTCCCGATCCCCTGGAGCTCCCGGATGGTCTTCCCCTCCGCCTCCTCGTAGCTGCTCCTTGGGATCTCCCCGATACTGCCGTCGGTGGTCACCACAATGCCGATGGTGGAGTGCTCGTGGATGACCTTCTCCGTTCCCACGGCAGCCGCCTTTGTAAAGGGTATCTCATAGTCAAACCAGGGAGTTTTCACCTTCCGCTCCTGCCCCTCCTCCTCGTGTCCCGACGCCCCCTCCACCATGTAGCCCACACAGTCGATGAGGCGGATCTTCACCGACACATCCTCCGTCAGATCGATCTTTGCCGCCTCCTTGGGGACAAATTTGGGCTCTGTAGTCATGATGGTCCTGCCGGAGGCAGACTGGGGGAGCTCATCCACCGTCCTGGCCTTTACGTTCTCATCCTCCAGGTGGGGAAGGACGAGCACATCCATAAACCGCTTGATAAAGGTGGACTTTCCGGTTCGAACCGGCCCCACCACTCCTATGTATATTTCCCCGTTTGTCCTGACCTGTATGTCCTTGTATAACTCATAATGATCCATAGTTCGCGCCCCTTCCACATGTGCTGTTAGAATATATGCCGGCGCTGTCCCTTTTAGAATTTTCATTTGATAGATTTCATCTATGATTTCCATGCATATTAAGTATTTGATTGACAATGCCTGTTTTGTTAAAATAAAGACATACAAAGTTTTTATCATAAAGGAGAGATGAATTATGGAAAGACACCAGATCACCGGGCACACAGAGCTGATCGGACTTATGGCCTACCCAATCCGCCATTCTCAGTCACCTGCTACCCACAATGCCGCCTACGAAAAGCTGGGCGTGGATATTGTCAACCTTGCATTCGAGGTGGACGCAGACGACCTGGAGGACGCCATCAAAGGCCTCCGAGCCCTGAAAATGCGTGGTTCCAATATCTCCATGCCGAACAAGACCATCGTCCACAAATATCTGGACGAGGTGTCTCCCGCCGCCAAGCTCTGCGGGGCCGTCAACACCATCGTGAACAAGGACGGATACCTGATCGGCCACAACACGGACGGCATCGGCTATGTGCAGTCCCTGAAGGACAACGGCATTGACCCTACAGGCAAGAAGGTCACTATCGTGGGCTCCGGCGGAGCCGCCACAGCTGTGCAGATCCAGTCCGCCCTGGACGGCGTGGCCGAGATGTCCATCTTCGCAAGGGATGATAAATTTAAAGACAACGCCATCGAGACCGTGAGAAAGATCAACGAGAACACAGACTGCAAGGCTGTCTTCTATCCCCTGGAGGATCTGGACCGCTTAAAAGCGGAGATGGCTGACAGCTATCTGTTCACAAACGCCACCGGCGTGGGCATGAAGCCGCTGGAGGGCATCACCTACATTCCGGACGCCTCCTTCTTCCGCCCGGATCTGATCGTGACAGATGTAGTGTACTCTCCCCACGAGACAGCCATGCTGAAAATGGCCAGAAAGGCCGGCTGCAAGACAATGAACGGCCAGGGCATGATGCTCTTCCAGGCCATCGCGGCCATCGAGCTGATGCTGGGCCAGAGAGTGGACAGCGAGTACATGAAGGAGAAGCTTGGCATCTCCTATGTCTACACAGACGATGACGAGGACTAGGGAGGAAAAGGTTCATGAATACAGTAAAGGTAAGAAATCTGGAGCTGGGAAGCGGCATCCCGGCTGTGTGCATCCCAAATGTGGGAAAGACGAAGGAGGAAATCCTCTCCCTCACAGAGCAGTACAAGTCCATGTCCATGGACCTGATGGAGTGGCGCGTGGACTGGTTTGAGGCTATAGAGGACACCCAGGCTGTGCTGGACGTGCTGTCCGGCGTCAGGGAAAAGCTGGGGGACACTCCTCTTCTTTTCACCTTCCGCACAAAGAAAGAGGGCGGCGTCCATGAGATGGACACTGCCGCCTACGTATCCCTCAACAAGGCCGTGGCCGCCACAGGCCTGGCGGATCTGATCGACGTGGAGATTTTCACGGGAGATGAGATCGTCTCTGATCTCATCAGCGCCATCCACGCATCCGGCACAAAGGTGGTGGCATCCAACCACGACTTTGACAAGACTCCGGCCAAATCCGACATCGTCTACCGGCTGCGCAAGATGCAGGATATGGGAGCGGACATCCCCAAGATCGCCGTTATGCCAAAAAGCAAAAAGGACGTGCTCACTCTGCTTGCCGCCACAGAGGAGATGGCCTCCGACTATGCGGACAGGCCCATCATCACCATGTCCATGTCCGGCCTTGGCAGCATCAGCCGTCTCTCCTGCGAGGTCTTCGGCTCCTGCCTCACCTTCGGCTCAGGCTCCATGGCATCCGCCCCGGGGCAGATCGGCGCCGAGGAGCTGCGCCAGGTCCTGACATCCGTCCACAATGCCCTTGGCGTGTAAAATAAGCACAGGCTTACAAGGGCCGCAAGACAGCTGCGGACATCCCGCAGGGCGTCTGTATAAATAAAATTTTAAAGGGCAGGCGCCGGACTTACTCTTTTGTCCGGCGCCTGCCCTGGCTTTTGTGTTTGCCATGTCTGAACATGCTGAAATCTAATGTCTCTCCTCACTCCACTTCAGGAAGCTGCCTGTCTGGGCATCGATCTCAAATTCATACTCTTTCTGGTTGTAGATGATGTCTCCCTCGTAAATGTAGTAGCCGTCGTCAAAGTCCAGCTCCATGCGGAGATCCGCCTCAGTGGCGCCCGGCACTCTCTCCAGGGCCGCGGCTTTTGCGTCCGCCTCACTGACAGCCACATTGGCTGCCCCCGCTGTATTTCCCGCATTCCCGGTGTTTCCTGCATTCCCGGTATTCCCCGCGTTTTCTCCGGCCGGTGCATCACCTGTCCCGGTGGCTGCACTGTCCTGGCCAGGGGCTGCTGCGCTCTGGCCGGCTGTGCCCTTCGTCTCCACATCCGCGCTGAGGATCTCGCCGTTGGCGCCGTTGATGTCATAGCTGTACTCCTTCTCGTCCACGCTGAACTGCACATCATACTGGAGGATGCCGTCATCCCTGTCCTTTTCCACCTTCAGCCTGGATATGTCGGACTCGCTAACCCCCGCGTCCTCAAAGGCGATCCTCTTGGCCTCGTCCTGGCCGATATCCCGGCCGGAGGCTCCACATCCTGTCACAATACCTGCCGCCAATGCCGCGGCCAGAAGTGCTGTTGTCAATCTCTTATATCTTCTCATCTTTTCTTTCCCTTTCCCGGCCCTGCCCGGGCCGGTTCCTTTCCTGATTATTTGATTGCTGTGTTCCTTTGTTGTACTTACTATAACCAGAAAAGATTAAAGAAAGATTAAAACAAGATAGAATTTGTAATTTTTTTTAAACTGTAGCGCATTGGATACCCTATCCTGCCCGCTATCCGCTTTAAGAGCAGGCTGCCCGGCACTCACCATACCGGGCAGCCACTGGATTACATTCACTGGTGCCCGTGTCCGCCCTCCTCTTCATTTTCTCCGTGATGGCGGTATCTGTTGCCTTCGCTCTCTCCTGCGTGCTCTCCTTCGTCTTCTTCTGTGTCGGTCCCTGCATCCTCCTCTGTCCCGGACTGGCCGCTGCCCTCTGTCTGGCCATTCTCACAGTCCTCTTCAGACTGAACCGCCTCGGGATCCACGCCGTAGGACTCCAGCAGCTCCTGGATCTGGCGCATGGACATCCCTCTGACCTCCTCCAGGGTCACAGACGGATCCACATCCCTCAGCGCCAGGTAGGCCCTGTATTTTCCCACAGACATGCCCTCCTGGTGGGCCGCCTCCATCTCATCCATGCCGCTTAAGTGGCACTGCATGTTCTGGTGGCCCCTGGCGCAGGTCTCCACGTGATCCAGTATCTGGCTGCTCTGCTCATCGCTGTCTCCCGCCACCGTGAAGGAGAGAAGACCGTCCTGGGCGAGATAGTCCTGCAGCCCTGTGCTGTCCAGAAGCTCCTGGATCCCCTCCTGGTAGGGCAGGAAGCGGATGTCCAACTCATCCAGCAGCTCCTTTGCCTCCTCGTTGTAGCTCTCCACGGACACGATCCTGTCAAACCGGTTGATGCCAAGCTCCAGGGATGGATTGATATCAATGCTGATGTAGGCCGTAGGGGTGAAAAAGACATAGCTGCCCCCCGATGCGAGAGCCACGAGAACAAGGCAGGCTGCCGCCGCCACCGCTGCCCTGACAGGAATTCCCCCGATCCTCTTTTTGCTGTACACTCTTTTTTGCAGATAGTCCCTTGTGTGCTCCTTCAGCTCTTCGTCGGCCCGGACCTGATCAAAGGCCTCTCTCCATTTTTCACTCAATGTCCATCACCCCTTCCAGCTTCTCTTTTAACAGGTGTCTGGCCCTCGTAAGGAGTGTGTAAACGGTGTTGACCTTTTTCCCCAGAAGACGGCCGATCTCTTCTGCTTTGTACCCCTCATAGTAATAGAGATACACCACATCTTTATATTTCTCCGGCAGGGACAGGACCGCCTCCAGCAGCTCGCTGTAGTCCTCCTTCTGACCCTTGGCCCTCTCGGGCAGCTGGTCCAGGGGCACGGTCCTTGTCCGGAAAAAGCTCTTCAAAAGATCCCTGCAGGCGTTCACTGTCACCCTGATGATCCACGCCTTCTCGTGCTCCGGGCTCTCAAAGACCTGGGAGCTGAGGACATATTTCAGAAAGACAGTCTGAAAGATGTCCTCTGTGTCCGCCCTGTTTTTCAAATGTACCATGCAGATCCTCTTCACAGTATCCGCATAGAGCTCTATGGCCCTGTTTGCCTCTTCCTCACTGCGCATGCCCCTTCGTACCCTCACTTTGCCTTTCAGCGCCAGATACACTCCGCCTGGTGATGTCCGCCTGCGTGTTCACCCTGGTGTCCGCCCCGGTGTTCGCCCCGGTGTCCGCTCAGATATCTGCCCTGCCCGCTGCCGCCGACTGTATTCCCTTCTGTCATGGCCTGATAGTGGTCGCAGATGCCGTCCCCATTGCTGTCCGTGTAATGCCCGCCATACTGCTCGCAGTACTCGCAGACCCGTGTGCTCTGCCCGGCCAAGCCAGCGCTTCCCTGGCAGTTTCCGCCGCTTCCATATCCGGATCCGGCTGCGCCATACCCGGGGCCCGCCGCAAAGACCGCTGTTCCTCCGATCATGGCTGCCGCCGCCACTGCTCCGATCACTGCTGTAATTCTCTTCATATCTGATCCCTCCGTCTTTTTAAATGAAATTGTTTTTTACTGTTTCACTATGAATACGATCCAGCGCTTCTGTTTCATTCAAAAATCCGAAGGATTTTTCTTTTTTATTTACAGGGGAAATCTGCAGGTAAAGACGCTGCCCTTCCCCTTTTCACTCTCCACAGCCACCTCTCCGCCGTGCTCCAGGGCGATCCATTTTACAATGGAAAGGCCAAGCCCAGAGTGGCCGGCATCGCTGCGGGAGGCGTCCGCCCGGTAAAACCGGTCCCAGATGCGGGGGAGATCCTTCTCCTCAATTCCCTGGCCATTGTCTGCCACGGCAAGGACCGCCATTTTCCCCTCCCGGCGCAGGGACACCTTTGTAGTGCCTCCCTCCCGCCCGTAGGAGATGGAGTTGGAGATCAGGTTCACGAGAAGCCGGATAAAAAAGCTCTCGTCTGCCTCCATCACGATCCCTGGCTCAATGTCCGTCTCTATGGAAATATGCCGCTCCTGCGCCAGAAGCTGCTGCTCCTCCGCTGTCATCTGGGTCAGCTCGCTGATGTCCAGTAACTCCTTTTGCAGCGCCTGGCGCCCCTGGTCTGCCCGGGACAGAAGAAGGAGCTGGGAGATCATGGAGGACATGTCCCTGGCCTTTCTGCGGATCGCCTCCAGCTGTTCCTTCTGCTCCTCAGAGAGGGAGGGATCTGCGAGCAGCTCCTCGCTCTGGAGCAGGATCACCGCAGCCGGCGTGCGAAGCTCGTGGGACACGTCCGAGGTGAACTGCCTCTCTCTGGCAAAGGCCTCCTGCAGCTCTGCCAGCAGCTGGTCAAAGGTGTCCGCCAGATGGTAGATCTCATCCTTTCCGTCCGGCAGATCCACCCGCCTGGACAGATCCTCCTCCTCCCGTATTTCCTTTACCGTATCCGTGATCCTCCTGACAGGCAAGAGAGCTCTCCTGACAAAAAAGTAGGACAAAAGGATCATCACCACTGCCAGACCAGGCAGGAGAATGAGGGCAAACCGCAGCGTCACGGTAAAGCTGTTCTCCGCCCTGGTGACCGAGGTAATCCCCCGGATGTAGACGGAGCCGTACCCCTGGATGCGCTGCTCCATGTCAAACACATAGAAGGTTTCCTGCCCCTCCCGGACTGTCCGCAGGATGTCATGCTCAAAATCCGGCTGGCCGCCAAAGCCGGCGGGGATCCGGCCGTACAGAAAATCTCCGTCCACACTGTACACGGACAGATAGACCCCGTTCTCCATAGTGTAGAAGTCCGAGTCCACCTCCAGCTTTCCGTCTTCCTCCTCCAGCTCCTCCACGCTGCCCTGCACCTGCTCTTTTAGATCAGACTGCACAGAGGAGAGAACCTCCTGGGTGCTGAGGGAAAAGAGGATGGCCAGAGCCGCCACAATGAGGAGGATCATAAATCCCCCGTACAGGCAGGTCAGCTTCAGTTTGATAGACCATCTCTTCATCATTCCGCCCTCAGTACATAGCCGGCTCCCCGAACTGTGTGTATCAGCTTTCTCTCGTGCCCCTCGTCGATCTTCCTCCGCAGATACCGGATATACACGTCGATGACGTTGGAGCCTCCCGAGTAATCATAGTTCCATATGTGCTGCTCCAGCTTGTCCCGGGAGAGCACGATCCCCTGGTTCTGCATCATGTACCGCAGGAGCGTGTACTCTTTTCCCGAGAGGGTGATCTCCTTCCCCGCCCGGGTCACCCTGTGGGTGTCCGTGCACAGGGTCAGATCCCCCACAGTCAGACAGTTTCCCTCACCGGACTGCTCCGGCCTTCGCAGCATGACCCGTATCCTGGCCAGCAGCTCCTCCACCGCAAAGGGCTTCACCAGGTAGTCGTTGGCCCCCGCGTCCAGTCCTGCCACCCGGTCCTCAATGCTGTCCCTGGCAGTCAGAAGGAGCACCGGCAGAGCCTTGTCCCTTGCCCGGATCCTCCGGAGCACCGTGAGCCCGTCCAAGACCGGCATCATGATGTCCAGCACCACCGCGTCGTACTCCGCCCCCGCCAGATAGTCCAGGGCCTCCTGCCCGTCAAAGCAGGAGTCCACGCTGTAGTGCTCCGCCCTCAGCCGGGCGGTCAGTATCCTGTTCAGACTCTTCTCATCCTCTGCTATTAAAATGCGCATGCGTTTCCCTCCATCCGCTCTTGTGTTTTTTCTTTTATTTTTTATTTCCCTCCTGCTCTCTCTTCTTTTAACCTTACATGACAAAGGAGGATCCGTCAAGCAGACGGATCCTCTCCCTTTATCTTCTTTTTTCTGATGTCTTATGTCCAAACCGTCGGGTCGTCAATCAAATCACTCTAAATATGTATGATTCCTCTCGTCCTATTTGCTCAGAGCGCTCTTTCCAAAGATCTTCTTATACTGAGAAACAAGGTAGAGCATCATCAGGATCGCGATGACTGCTGCCGCGAGAAGAAGTCCCATCATTGTGTATACAGCGGCTGCCTCTCCGATGGAGGTTGTCATGGCTGACACGATGTAGGGCAGGAAGCAACTTGCAAGTCCCATCCATGTGTAGTAGATACCAGTGTTCCTTCCCTTCGGTCCCGGGCACATCTCCTGGCGGATGCCAAGACCTGTCTGGAGAGCTCCGCCTGCCGCGAAGAAGCCCAAAAGAGCGATGGCCACGTAGATCACTGCCACGTTGCTCACAAGAAGAACGATGGCCAGAGCCACTGCTGTAAAGATGGAGTCGATCAGGACTACCTTCAGCGGGTTCCACTGCAGCTTGCCCATCATGACTGCCCAGAATACAACAGCGATGACAGAACCAACTGTGTAGATGGATGTCATACCTGCCGCCTGGGCCTCTGTCAGGCCGCAGTTGCTCATTCCAAAGGCCTTTGTGTACTGCTGCGCGCCGTACATGATGAACATGCAGACAAAGCCGTAGAACATAGTGAAGAAGTTTACAAGCCCGCTTGGCTTTACAAGCATTTTGGCCTTGGCAGCCTCGATCTCAGCCTGAGCTGCGTTCTCTGTCTTTCCGTCTGCTGTCTTTACAGTCTCTTTCATCTGATCATCGTATGCAAACGGTGCGATCACTGCAAGCACAACCGCAATGATGGACATAACAAGCGGAATCCAGATGTTGATGTGCCAGCTGCCTGCTGCTGAGAACTGCACAGCCAGCAGCGGGTAAATGATACCTGACAGGGATACGAAGAATTTGATGCCGATCAGGGCACTTCCCGCATACCTCTGTTTTACGGACTCCTGTGCTGCCGGATAGAGGGATGCATCCCAGAAGCCGGATGTGGCTGCTCCTGACAGGAACGCGCAAACACATGCGATGGGGAAGCTTGCTGTGAACAGAAGTCCCGCAAAGCAGATGATGTAAAGCACGCCGCCTGCAACGGCCATTTTCTTACGTCCGATGCGGTCGGAGAACTCTCCGCCCAGCCATACAGTCAGCATTTTACCAAAGCCGGTGGCTGTGATCGCAAGGGATACGGCCGCCGCGCCTTCCACCGCGTCCGTGTACCCCCACTGGGTGTAGAAGTTTACCTGGTTCTGTGACAGGATGATGGCCTGGATACCATGTGTAAAGTAAGCCATGTACACCATTGCCAGTGATAAGATATACTTTTTCGCCTTCACTTCTCTTACTCCTTTTCTTGTTGAAACTATATTATTTTGCCTGCTCTGCCTGGAACCTGTTGTACTCGTCCAGCGGCATCTTCTTTCCTACAAAAAGCTCGTAGTTTACAACGCCCTGCTGCTGCAGCATGCCCACGCCGCCGACAGCCTTGCAGCCTGCCGCCTCTGCCTCCAGGATCATCTTTGTCTTCTCCGGGTTGTAGACAGTGTCAGCTACCACAAGATCCTTGCGGAACAGGGACTTGTCGATGAGTGTCACATCATCGTGGGGCTTCATGCCCATGATGGTGGCATTGACCACGATGTCGCAGCCCTTGACAGCCTCGGCCAGCTTCTCCTTGTCGTCCAGGTCATCTACTGTGACAACGCATTCCGGGCACTTCTCGGCCAGCTTGGCCTTTGTGCTCTCAGCTCTCGCATAGAAGTCGTCCTTGATGTTGAAGATATGTACTTCCTTTGCCCCCTCCAGCGCAAACTGTACCTGGATGGCTGTGGCAGCGCCGCCTGCTCCCAGAACAACAGCCTTTTTGCCTTTCACGTCAAAGCCGTGAAGGGCCAGGTTGTTCACAAAGCCGATGCCGTCTGTGATGTGTCCTGTGATGACGCCGTCGTCATTGACAAAGGTGTTGCAGGCTCCGATGATCTCCGCGGCCGGTGACAGCTTGTCCACCAGCTCCGCCGCGATGTTCTTGCATGGCATAGTAAAGTTTCCGCCACGCATCTTGAAAAGGCGGATGGCCTCAAACACCTTGGGCATCTGCTCAACTGTCACGTCAAATGCCATGTAAGCGTAGTCCAGTCCGTCGTGCTGGAAGCTGAAGTTGTACATTGCCGGGGATCCTGAATGTCCCACCGGGCTTCCGAATAATGCCATCAGCCCTGTATGTCCAGAAATTCTTTTTTCCATGATCTTTTCCTCCTCAATCATTTTCGCGCCGCGCGCCTGTTTTTTGTCGCGCTTAGATCTGAATTGCAGCCGCATAGGCCTCTCTTGTAGCGTCCAGAGCTCTCCTTGCCCTTGTGGCGTCACCGATCACATAGACCTCCTGTCCAAGCTCCTCAAGCTGCTCGGCAAAAGGATTGTAGTTTCTGAAGCCCATGGAAAGGACAACAGAGTCAAAGCCTCTCACCTCGTGCTGTGTGCCGTCCGGAGACTCGTAAGCCACGCCGTCCTCGTAGAACTTGCACACCTTCGCGTTTGTGATCTGCTTGATGCCGTAGTTCTTGAAGTCCTCCATGAGGAATACTCTGTGCTCGTGGATCACGTCAGCGCCCACTGTGTCGCGGAATTCGATGACTGTCACATCGTGCTCCTGCTCGCCTAAGAAGGCAGCTGTCTCGCAGCCTACCATGCCGCCGCCCACAACGAGGACTTTCTTGCCGGCAGCTCTCTTACCGTCCAGAAGGTCGGAGCCGTGGATGATAGCCGGGTTGTCGATTCCCTCGATGGGAAGGATCAGTGTGCGGGATCCTGTTGCCACGATCACTGCGTCCGGCTTCTCGGCCTTCACAAAGTCAAGGTCAACGGTTGTATTCTTGTGGATCTTTACGCCTGTCTTCTCACATCTTACGATGTAGCTGCGGATCATGTTTGTGATATCGCCTTTTCCCGGCGGGTAAGCGGCCAGTCTCATATTTCCGCCAAGCTTGTCAGAGCTCTCATAGAGGGATACATCGTGTCCTCTCTGGGCTGCGATAAATGCCGCGCACATGCCGGCCACACCGCCTCCGATTACCATGACCTTCTTGGATTTTTCTGCCTTTTTCAGGCCCTCTGCCTCGTGTCCCAGGAAGGGGTTCACCAGACAGCAGATCGGCTCGCCCTTGTACATGTTTGCCACACATCCCTGGAGACATGCGATACAGGGGAACATATCCTCCAGATCATCGTTCATAGCCTTCTCCGGCATGTGGGGATCTGCCAGTGACTGACGGCCAAATGCCACCAGATCCGCGCGTCCCTCTCTCACCATCAGCTCCGCAAAGTATGGCTCTGTGTAGCGGCCTACTGTGATGACCGGGATGGATACGGCCTTCTTGATCTCTGTTACAAGGTCAGCGGAAAATCCAGCGTGTACAGCTGTGGGCGCCCACATATACTCATCCTTGATGTGAACGGCACGGGATACATGAAGTCCCTCCACGCCGCAGTCCTCAAGGTATGCTGCGATTGCCGCGCTGTCGTGCACGTCGTCTCCGCCCTCAACCTCGTCAGAGCTGTTGATACGCGCCAGAATGGCAACCTTTCCGCCCACTCTCTTCTTTACTTCCTCTACGATCAGGCGGGGGAAGCGCATTCTGTTCTCGAAATTGCCGCCGAACTCGTCGGTACGCTTGTTGGTTCTCGGTGAAATGAAGGAGTTTACCAGATAGCCGTGAGCCATGTGGATCTCCACAGCGTCGGCTCCGCCCTTCATGGCGCGCTCAGCTGCATCGCCGTATCCCTTTACGAGCTCGTACACTGTCTCTGTGGGAACCTCCACCGGTGTGTCCTTTCCATATACAGAGGGGATGGCGGAAGCTGCCACAATGGGAGCGCCTGCATTTACCGCATTTCCCTCCGGGCCTGCGTTCTGCAGCTGGATGGAAACCTTTGCCCCCTCAGCGTGACAGGCATCTGTGATCTTCTTTAAGCTCTCGATGCTGTTGTCATCGTAGAGACAGGGCTTTCTCGGGCCGCCCTTTGCGTTGTTGTGCACAACTGTGGCCTCAATGGTAATCAGGCCGAACTGTCCCTTTGCCCTCTCTGAGTAGTAAGCTACGGACTGGTCACTCCAGGTTCCGTCTGTGTTGGCGAAGTTGTTGCCCATGGGCGGAACAACGAAACGGTTTTTTACTGTCATAGGCCCGATCTGGATCGGGGAGAACATTGTCTTAAATTTCATATCTTTTTCCTCACTCTCAGCTATTCATATTTTCACTTTGCGGTTTTCTGACAGGTTCTTGTCAATCCCGTCTTATTTTTAACACTTTTTTGGCTGCGCACATCGGACTTATCTTTCCGATTGCACGTAACCTCGATATTTTACCACACAAGTCAAAAAGATAAGTCCGAATGTCCGCGTTAGAAAATTTACTCTCTATTAATCTTCAACCATTTCCGGCCATGCCTCTTTTAACACCTTCTCTGTGTTCTCATATGTATAGGCAGCGGCCTCCTTCAGCCCTCTTGACAGGATCTCGTCGGAGATAACCTCCACGCCGATCACCTTCGGGTCTACTCCGGCATCCTTGATCATCTTCACAAATCCTGCCGTGTCCTTTGCGCCTGTTCCGGGAGCCAGACGGTCGTGCATGGACTCGTCTCTTAAGATGGATTTTGCATACGGTCTGTCGTAAGCGTCGTTGATCTGGATGGAGATTACTTTCTTTGCCATCTCCTCTGTCAGGATGTCGTACGGCTGGTCTGCTCTTACCCAGTGCCATGTATCCAGGATCATGTAAGCGTTCTCAGCGCCGGAAGCCTTCACAACATCCCATGCCTTCTTCAGATCCGGGATTCCGCTGTAGGGCATCGGCTCAACGCCGATGATTCTCTTGCCGGCTCTCTGGCAGAGCTCTTTTAACTTCTGTGCTGTGTGCTCTACGGAATATGTCTCCATCAGTCCGCAGTTGATGTGGTTCACACCGAACAGATCGCACATGTGGAAGCAGATCTGCTCTTTGTACTTCTGCTCGTAGGATCGGTTGTCCTCTGCCCACATTGTGATGTACTCGACCTCAGTTACCTTCATTCCATGCTTGTCAAGAATTGCCAGGATGTCCTCATCATGCAGCCCTTCTGCGAGCGCGTCCACATATGTCTCTGCGCGGAGGCCGATGCCCTCGTATCCCGCCTCTTTTGAAGCGATGACGCGGTCTTCAAATTTGCACTGGTCACCTAATGTCCATGAGCTGACTGTGATTGGATTTTTCTTTGACATAGTTTTTTCTCCTTCCGTTGTTAAAATTGAACACTTCACTTACTTTTTCCAGGTTCAATCTTGTGATATTTACTATGCCCTTATTATATTCTATTGTTAAAATAAAAACAAATTCATAATGTAATACGAATTCATAGAAAACATTTATAGTTTATGATAAAATATATCCAATACGTACATACACAGGAGGAACCCTGATGAACCTATATCATTTGCGGTATTTTGTAACACTTGCTCATCTGGAGCACTATACAAAGGCGGCGGAGCTTCTGTCCATCACTCAGCCAAGCCTCAGCCACGCCATCTCGTCCCTGGAGAACGAGCTGGGAGTTAAGCTGTTTGAAAAGGAGGGGCGCAACGTGGTCCTGACCAAGTGCGGCCGGGCCTTTCTGGAGGATGTGGAGCAGTCCTTAAGTATTCTGGACTCCAGCGTGAACAAGCTCCAGATGACAGGCAGCGGCGAGGGGCAGATCGACATAGCCGTGCTGCGCACGCTGAGCACCCAGCTTGTGCCCGGCCTTGTGCGGAACTACATAAAGGAACACCCGAAGCAGAACATTGATTTCCGCTTTCACAACTCCACCGGTCTTACGCCGGACATGATCGAGGGGCTGAAAAGCCGGAAATACGACATCGCTTTCTGCTCCAAGATGGAGAACGAACCCTCCATTGAATTCGTCCCCGTAGCCAGGCAGGAGCTGGTGCTGATCGTACCCAACGGCCATCCGCTGTGCACCCGGGACGAGATCGACCTGGCAGACACACTGCCCTACCCGCACATCGGCTTTTCCAGGCGCAGCGGCCTGCGCCCCATCATTGACAAGCTGTTCAAGGAGTGCAAGGGACATCCGCAGTATGTCTACGAAGTGGAGGAGGATCAGGCGGTGGCGGGCCTTGTGTCCGCCGGCTTCGGCATCGCCGTGGTGCCCCACATGGCTCTCCTCTCCTACATGCCGGTCCAGATCATCCGCATCGCCAATCCCACCTGGGAGCGGATTTTCTACATGTGCAGCCTGAAGGACGTGTACCAGGCACCGGCCATCAACGACTTCAAGGCATTTGTCAAGCGCCACGCGGTGGTGTAGTGAAACGGTTAAACGGGGACGTAATACTTTTCAAAAGTGTTACGTCTCATTTTAAGTTAACTGGTGTATAATTGTGTTAACTCACAATTATATTGTCGCACATTTCTTCTCACACACCGAAATTAATCTGTCAAAAAAAGCGAGGGTCTCTTCCGCAAAATGCGGGAAAACCCTCGCTTTTTCTGTTTTAGCTGTCAAGTGCTGTATAGATTCTGTCCAATCTGTGATACACAATTATGCACCAGTTGGTTTAATTCCAGACGTAACACTTTTGAAAAGTATTACGTCTCCAATTACGTCGCTAGCTCCACGGCTTCGCGTTGTGCTCTGCCTTACCCTTGCGCATCATCAGGTCGTAGACCGCCTCCTTCGCGTTTTTTCCCTCGAAGAGAATGGCATTGACCTGCTCGATGATAGGAAGATCCACGCCGTACTTCTTTCCCAGAGCCACAGCGGCTTTTGTGGAGTAGACACCCTCCACCACCATCTTCACCTCGTCCATGGCCTCCTGCATGGTCTTGCCCTGTCCCATCAGGTAACCCGCCTTCCGATTCCGGCTGTGGACACTGGCACAGGTCACGATCAGATCGCCGATGCCGGTCAGCCCCATAAAGCTCTCCAGGGCTCCGCCCATCTTCACGCCCAGCCGCGCGATCTCGTGAATGCCTCTTGTAATGAGGGCTGCCTTTGTGTTGTCCCCGTAGCCCAGGCCGTCGGCCATTCCAGCCGCCAGAGCGATGACATTTTTCAGGGAGCCGCCCAGCTCAATGCCCAAAATGTCCGGGCTTGTGTACACACGGAACACCTCGTTCATGAACATCTTCTGGAGGTACTCGGCTGTCTCCTTCGTCTTTGCGCCCACTACCACGCTTGTGGGGATCATCCGTCCCACCTCCTCCGCGTGGCTGGGTCCGGAGAGGACCGCCACGTTGGCCTGGGGGATCTCCTCCTCGATCTGCTCGGAGAGGGTCATGAGCGTGGACTCCTCAATGCCCTTTGCCACATTTACGAGAAGTTGTCCTTCCTTAATAAAGGGACACATGTTCCTGGCCGTACTCCTCGTAAAGGTAGAGGGCACTGCCAGGACAACGAAATCCTTGTCCGTCACGGTCTTCTCCAAGTCTGTGGTAAATTCCATATCCTCCGGGATCTTCACGCCCGGGAGCTTGCTCTTGTGCTCTCTCTCCCGGGAGAGCATCTCCACCTCCTCCGCATTGATAGACCAGACAGTCACCTCATGTCCGTTCTTGTGGAGGAGAAGCGAGAGGGCTGTCCCCCAGCTTCCAGCTCCCATAATCCCAACTTTTGCCATAATCTTCCTCCTTCCCGGCCTGCCCGCCCATCCCGGCGGGGACAGAGCCGTATGATCTCTTTATAATGACGGCTCACTGGACCGTTACTATCCGCTCCTTATGATTTGCTCTTTCCCACGCTCAGCTTGTTCTCTGTCCCGTTCATCAGCCGGCCGATATTGGCCCTGTGCTTGTAAAAGGCAGAGACAACCACAAGCGCAGCCAGCACATACATCTCCACAAGATGGCTTCCATCCACATGAAATCCGCCCATCTGTCCGTACACCACCACGCAGATAAAATATGTAACCACAACCACAAGGGAACCCACAGACACATACTTTGTGGCTGCCACGCTGGCAAGAAATACAGCCAGGCAGATCAGCATGATCCAGATATTCCAGGTGGTGATGA
Organism: Faecalicatena fissicatena; assembly: GCF_016900595.1. Classification (NCBI taxonomy): domain Bacteria; kingdom Bacillati; phylum Bacillota; class Clostridia; order Lachnospirales; family Lachnospiraceae; genus Faecalicatena; species Faecalicatena fissicatena. The sequence goes on along the minus strand of NZ_JACLYY010000008.1, from coordinate 100,281 downwards.
TAATGCCGGCCGTGACCGCAATGCCCTTGCCGCCTTTAAACTTCATATAGAAAGGATAATTGTGTCCCAGGATGGCTCCAAGGCCCGCGTACTGGGACAGCACCGGCATAATGTCGCCGTATGTGCCCCCGAAGATCAGTCGGACCACAAGGACCGCGAACACGCACTTGAGACAGTCCCCCAGGAGGGTGATGACTCCCGCCTTCCATCCCATAGTCCGCAGGGCGTTGGTTGTCCCCGCGTTTCCGCTGCCCTTTGTCCGTATATCAATATGCTGTGTCTTTCCGTACAGATATCCGGTCTGGATCAGCCCAAAGGCATAGCCAATGACCAGACAAATGACTCGTTCTATCATGATTACTGCTCCTTCTCCTTCCGCTGGCGGATAAAGAATTTAAGAGACGTCCCCTTAAATCCAAAGGCCTCCCGGATTTTATTTTCCAGATACCTGGTGTATGAAAAATGCATCAGCTCCTTGTCATTGACAAAGATAACAAAGGTGGGGGGCTTCACCGCCACCTGGGTAATATAGAAGAGCTTCAGCCTCTTTCCCTTGTCCGAGGGGGGCTGCTGCATGGCCACAGCCTCCATCATGATCTCGTTGAGGACTCCCGTGGCCACCCGGAGGTTCTGGTTCTGGATCACCATGTCGATCTTCTCAAACAGCTTCGGAAGCCTCTGCCCGCTCTTGGCTGACACGTACATGATCTCCGCGTAGGGCATAAAGGAGAGAACCTGGCGCACCTTGTTCTCATACTCACGCATAGTCTTGTCATTTTTCTCAATGGCATCCCACTTGTTCACCACAATGATGATACCCTTGCCTCTCTCGTGGGCAATGCCCGCGATCTTGGCATCCTGCTCCGTGACTCCCTCTGTGGCGTCGATGACCACCAGGACCACGTCCGCCCGCTCCACAGCTGTCACGGTGCGGATGATACTGTACCGCTCCAGCTCCTCCTTGATCTTGTTCTTCCGGCGAAGTCCCGCTGTGTCGATAAACACATACTCCTTCCCGTCGTGGACCATCTCCGTGTCAATGGCGTCCCTGGTAGTGCCGGCGATATCCGACACGATCACTCTCTGCTCTCCAAGGAGCTTGTTGATGATGGAAGATTTCCCCACATTGGGCTTCCCGACGATGGCCACCCTGGGCCGCTCGTCCTCCTCCTCTTCCCCTGCATGCTCCGGGAAATGGGCAATCAGGGCGTCCAGCATATCTCCCAGCCCCAGCCTGGAGGAGGCGGAGATGGGAACCGGATCCCCGATGCCAAGATTGTAGAACTCATAGACATCAGGCATGAATTTGTCAAAATTGTCCACTTTGTTCACCACAAGCACAATCGGCTTTCCGGATCTGCGCAGCATGTCCGCCACCTTGGCGTCCGCGTCCTGCAGCCCCTGCCGCACATCCGTGAGAAAGATGATGACATCCGCCGTGTCTATGGCGATCTGCGCCTGCTCCCGCATCTGGGAGAGGATAATATCCTTGCTCTCCGGCTCAATTCCCCCTGTGTCGATCAGCGTAAATTCCCGGTCAAGCCATGACACATCCGCGTAAATCCGGTCCCGGGTCACGCCCGGCGTGTCCTTTACGATGGAGATCTTCTCACCGGCCAGCACGTTAAATAGAGTGGATTTTCCCACATTTGGCCGCCCCACGACGGCCACCACTGGTTTGCTCATATTTCTCTCCTTTTCCTGCTATTTCTTATCTGCTCCCCGGCCGCCGGGCGGCCGGTTTTCTTATCGTTGTCTCAGCACGGCATCAATAAAATCCTGCCCGCTTGATTTTACAATATCTATCTCGGATTGTAAAGCATCTTTCAGCTCCTCAAGGGTCATGTCATCCAGGAAAACCTCCTCCTGGCTGCGGAACATATTGCAGGGCAGAAGCAGTGCCTTCCCCAGTCTCTTCCCCGCCAGCTGCTCCTTCAGATCCTGCCCCGTGATAAGCCCCGCCACTGTGATCCTCTCCCCGAAAAACCGGTTCTCGATCTGGTAGGTGTGGACCACTGTCCCGGGATACCTGCTCTGGAGCTTCTGTGCCATACCGCAAATAAGAGGGTAGGCCAGCTTGCCCGTGGCCACGGACACTTCCCTGGGAAGGTCATCTCCTGGCAGCCTCTCAAAGGCCTCCTGAAACTCGTTTTCCAGAAGCCGCATCATCCCCACGCCGTTTTCCAGCTGCAGGTACCCGTCATACCGCTCCTCCGGGGGCATGTCCTCTCCGGCCAAAAGGTACCACTCATCTCCCGCATGGATAAAATGTGTCCCCCACCTTTCGTACAGCTCATCCTGCCAGCGGCGGATCACCGCCAGCACCTGCCTGGCGTCCTCGGGGGTGAAGGGCTCTAAGGGAAAGAGTCCCTCCCTGTACTTTGTAAGGCCCACCGGCACCACGGACACACTCTGCAGATAGGGCAGGTAGCCGGCCAGATCCCGGATGGTCCTCTCCAGCTCCTCCCCGTCGTTGATGCCCCGGCAGAGGACGATCTGGCCGTTCATCTCGATCCCCGCCTCATACAGCCTGTCCACCTTCTTCAGCGCCTCCCCGGCAAACCGGTTGTGGAGCATCTGACAGCGGAGCTCCGGATTGGTCGTGTGGAAAGAAATGTTGATGGGCTCCAGGTGATACCGGATGATCCTGTCAATATCGTGGTCGCTCATATTGGTCAGAGTCACATAGTTTCCCTGCAGGAAGGAGAGTCTGGAATCATCATCCTTGAAGTAGAGGGTATCTCTCATTCCCTCCGGCATCTGGTCGATAAAGCAGAAAATACATTTGTTCCTGCAGGAGCGGTACTCATCCATGAGCCCCTGCTCGAACTCGATGCCCAGATCCTCCTCATAGTCCTTCTCGATCTCCAGCTCCCACTCCTCGCCGTCCGGCTTCTCTATGGTGAGCACAAGCTCCTCGTCATTGACGAAAAAGTGATAGTCAAAGACATCCTCCACCTCCTGACCGTTGATGGACACAAGGATGTCCCCCTTCTCTATGCCCAGCTCATCTGCTATGCTGCCGGGCTCTATGCTCTTGATAACATGTCTGTGTGCCATATACAATACCTCTGCAATTTCTGATCTAATAAAGTATAACATATTTTGACCGATTAGTTGACCATTTTACCATAAAAGTGCTATAAATAATAGAGGAAAAATATATATGACTGGAGGAACCTATGTCAGATTTAAAAGTACTTGAGCATGCCTTGCCTGTAGCTCCCTTAAAGATCGCGGCTCTCGAGAGCTGCACGGAGCTGGGCCAAAAGGTAAATGACTATATCGTCCAATTCCGGAAGGACACCTCAAAGGAGACGCTCAGCTCTCCCGTCTTTTCTTCCTATCAGATGGACAACTATCTCATCGAGTGCCGCTGCCCCCGTTTTGGGAGCGGAGAGGCAAAGGGTACCATCAGGGAGACGGTCCGGGGCAAGGATCTCTTTGTAATGGTGGATGTGTGCAACTACAGCCTGACCTACTCTGTAAACGGCCATCTGAACCACATGTCACCGGATGACCACTATCAGGATCTGAAGCGCATCATCTCAGCCGCCAACGGGAAGGCACACAGGGTCAATGTGCTGATGCCCTTCTTATATGAAAGCCGCCAGCACAAGCGCACCAAGCGGGAGTCCCTGGACTGCGCCATGGCCCTGCGGGAGCTGGTGGACATGGGCGTGTCCAACATCATGACCTTTGACGCCCACGATCCCCGGGTGCAGAACGCCATCCCTCTCATCGGATTTGACAACTTCAATCCCCCCTACCAGTTCATGAAGGCGCTGCTCCGCGCAGAACCAGAACTGAAGGTGGACAAGGAGCACCTGATGATCGTCAGCCCGGACGAGGGAGCCATGCACAGGGCTGTCTACTTCTCCAACGTACTCGGAGTGGAGATGGGCATGTTCTACAAACGGCGGGATTACTCTACCATCGTGAACGGCAAAAATCCCATTGTGGCCCACGAATTCCTTGGCTCCGACGTCAGGGGCAAGGATCTCATCGTCGTGGATGACATGATCTCCTCCGGCGAGAGCATGCTGGACGTGGCAAAGCAGCTGAAGGACAGAGGGGCTGCCAGAGTCTTCGTCTGCACCACCTTCGGCCTTTTCACCAACGGTATGGAGATCTTCGACGACTACTACAACAAGGGCTACATCGACCGCCTGATCACCACCAACCTGACCTATCTGCCGCCCGAGACACTGAACAAGCCATATTTCGTCGTGGCGGACATGAGTAAATTCATCGCGCTGATCATCGATTCCATGAACCACGACATCTCCATCGGAGCTGTCCTGGATCCCACAAAGAGGATCCACGCGCTGATGGAAAAGCATAAAAAGAAGCTGGCTGAAAAAAAATAAATGTGCCAGCCCGCAAAAAGCTCCCGGCTGCGAACGGATCCTGTTCACAGCCGGGAGCTTTTATTCGCTTTTTTCACTTTTACTCCTGTGCCGGCGCAAGCCTTTCACGCACAGCCTCGTAGGCCCTGTCAAAATCCGGGTCCTCTTTTCCTGCGCTCCTTGCAATCTCGTGTCTTTCCCCGCTTCTGTCCGTGAGGAACAGGGCCTTCTCCCCGCCTCTTCCGAGTCCCACCTCCACCTTATCCATGTCACTCAGGCGGTAGATAAAGACATCCGACCGGAAAGAGAGGACAAACTCTCTCGTCACCAGCAGGCGAAAGGCAGGTATTTCCACCGCGTCAGGCGCGATCAGCTGATTAAAAAAATCCGCCTTGTCCTCAATCCCTGACAGCTTTGCGCCAAGGGCCCGCTGGTTTCTCACGTTCAGCACGGCCAGCAGGACTCCGGCCACAGCCAGAACCGCCCCGATGACCGGGCTGTTGAAGATAGCGATAAGGGCTGCCGCCAGAAGACTGATCCAGATGATCATCCCCGTCCGCAGACTCCTGGCCCTCTCCTCTATAAAATCATAATACTTCTGCTCTCCCGCAGTCTGTATTGCCATCCTGTAAGCCTCCGTATCCTTGTTCTTCTGTGCAGTGCGGGTACGGTCTAGCGGATCCGCTCCGGAAATCCCACTTTCTTCTGCACCTTGCGCAGCGTCTTATTGGCGTAGTAGCCGGCCTTCTCCGCATTTTCCTTGATAATACCGTCAATGTATGCCTTGTCCTTTGTGAGTCTTGCGGCCTCCTCCTGGAGAGGCTTCAGAACAGAGACAACAGACTCGCCCACAGCCATCTTGAAATCGCCGTAGCCCTTTCCGTCAAATTCCTTCACTACCTCCTCCGGCGTCTTTCCGGTGCAGGCGCTGTAGATGTTGATCAGGTTCTTGACGCCCGGCTGCTCATCCCTGTAGAGGATCTGAGCCTCGGAGTCCGTCACGGCCCGCTTGCATTTGCGCATGATCGTGTCCGGATCATCCATCAGGTAAATGCTGGCGTTGGGGTTCTCATCCGACTTGGACATCTTCTTTGCAGGATCCTGAAGGCTCATGATCTTGGCCCCCACTTTTCCAATATAGGCCTCCGGAATGGTGAATACGTCCCCGTAAATATTGTTAAATCTCTCCGCGATATCTCTCGTCAGCTCAAGATGCTGCTTCTGATCTACTCCCACAGGCACAACGTCTGCCTGATAGAGCAGGATGTCCGCCGCCATCAGCACCGGGTAAGTGAAAAGCCCGGCGTTGATATTGTCCGCATGCTTGGCCGCCTTGTCCTTGAACTGGGTCATCCGGTTCAGCTCGCCCATGTAGGTAAAGCAGTTCAGGATCCAGGCCAGCTCCGCGTGTCCGGACACATGAGACTGGTAGTAGATACAGTTCTTCTTCGGATCCAGACCGGCCGCGATGTAGAGGATGAGGAGCGCTCTGGCTCTCTTCCTCAGAGTCGCCGGGTCCTGGCGCACAGTGATAGAGTGCATGTCCACCACGCTGTAGAAGCACTCGTACTCGTCACTCAGTGTGACCCAGTTCTTCAGTGCTCCCAGATAGTTTCCAAGGGTCAGGTTTCCTGTCGCCTGCATCCCGCTGAATAATACTTTCTTGTCATTGATCATGTCTGTATCCTCCAATGTATTTTTCAATTTCTATGATCGGCTATTTCGCCCAGGGCTCTACCTTGTCTTTGTAGTACACCACATTTTCGGACAAAATATGAAATTCACCATTCTCCCAGACCACCTCTGTGACCGCACAGTTTTTGTGCACCCCTGTGCCCCAGTACCGGGAGAGGGGATCCTTTCTGATGTAGCAGAGCAGTCCCGCCAGGGCCGCGCCGTGGGTGGCGACCAGGATCTGCTTGTCCGCGTACTGGGGATTTCGCGCCAGATCCTCCAGGAACTCCCCCGTCCTGTCTCTGACCTGTCCGAAATCCTCTCCGCCCGCCGGGGCCCTGTACTTATCCGGCCCGTCAAAAAAGCGGTGGAATTCCTCCGGCAGCTCCCATCCATCGCTGGAGCAGCACTTCCCCTCATACTCCCCAAAGGACATCTCCTCGATCCGGGGCTCCTCTATAATCGGGACGTCTCTTCCCTCCAGGATGATCTGCGCCGTCTCCTTGGCCCTGGAAAGAGGGCTTGTAAAGCACAGGTCAAAGTGTATGTCTGCCAGGCCCTTGGCCGTCTCCCTGGCCAGGTGCCTTCCAAACTCATTGAGGGGAATATCCGACTGTCCCTGTATCTTTCTCGCTTTATTCCAGTCCGTCTCTCCGTGGCGGACAATGTATAGTTTCATCTGTCATGCCTCCTCAGCTTCGCTTCGCGCGGCCACTCCCTCCGGCGGATGCGCAGCGGATTTCTGCGGTTCCGCAGAAACCGCATTATGCGCAGGTATAATAATCACGATGTGATTATTATACCACACCTCTGCTGTTTTTCCATAGAAAATCGGTGAAAAAAGTGGTAGACTGAAGTGTAGGGCTGTTTTGGAGCGCTCTTCTGCCTGGCAATGGCATAAGAAGGCGCCTGCTGTATCCGGCCCTCAAGGACAAAACGATTTGGAAAGGATGATTTCGACATGGAAAAGATCACGAGTTTTACCATTGACCACATAAAGCTGGTTCCGGGCGTGTATGTGTCCAGAAAGGACATGGCGGGGAACTGCGTGGTAACCACCTTTGACCTGCGCATGACAAGCCCCAACGACGAGCCCGTCATGAACACGGCGGAGGTGCACACCATCGAACACCTGGGCGCCACCTTCCTGCGGAACGACCCGGACTACAAAGACAGGGTGCTGTACTTTGGCCCCATGGGCTGCCGCACCGGCTTCTACCTGCTGCTAGCCGGCGACTACGAGTCAAAGGACATCATCCCCCTCATGAAGAGCATGTTCGCCTTTATCGCAGGCTACGAGGGAGAAGTCCCCGGGGCATCCCCGAAGGACTGCGGCAATTATCTGGACATGAACCTTCCCATGGCCAAATACCTGGCGGGCAGGTATTTAAAAGAAGTGCTGGAAGGCATCACAGAGGAGAGGCTGGTCTACCCGGAGTAGGCCGCCTGTCCATTACTCCCATAAAAAACAGCGAAGAGAGGCCGAAAACAGCCTCTCTTTTTCTATTATACCACTGAGTATGTTACTCTTTCTACCAGTTCCAGCTCTTCTCCCCTTTGTGGGAATTCTCCCTTTTCCCGCTGTCCTGCCCCGGCTTCCACTTCCTGTTGTAGGGAAAGTCCTTTTTCAGCACCACATTCCTGATGTAAGCGTAGGTCTTCTCCTCCCCATCCCGGGCCAGCCGCTTCAGAAGATCGTGGAGAAGCTCCGCTGTCTCAGGGTGGATCATCTTCCCCAGCATAGCTGCCCCCTGCTCGTAGTACTGCAGCGGGTGCCAGTCCTCGTATTTATCCCTCTGGTAGGTCTTGGAGGCCGAGATCCGGTCCACGAACATCTCCGCCACATACCGGGCCGGCATCTTCATACCGATGATCCCATCCTCTTTTTTCATTCCGTAATCGATCCAGTATTCATAGTGATGCTTGTTCCGCCCCTTGTGGTGGAGCCAGGCGGAGGAGTAGCCCTTTGCCTCCCTCTCCGCGTTGTTGGGGCTCCTCGTCCCCTGGTAATACCTGCATCCCACCAGAAACTCAGTGGGCGAGTACTTGGACATGTCGTGGAGCAGTCCCTGCCTGTACAGCCCCAGCTTAAAGCATCCCTTCATGACAAGGATCTTGTGGTGAGTGATCGTGCGAAAATGTCTCCATGCCTTCATCTTTGTCATACTTCCTTCTCAAAATACTTCGGTCTTCACAATACTTCCGTCTTCACAATACTTCCGCCCCTGTCACCGCACATACCTGATCAGGCAGAGCAGGAGCAGGTGGGCCGGGTAAAATATATAGAAAAAATATTTCATGCCACGGCCCTTTTTCCCGTTGTAGAGAGCAATGGGGATCACAGCCAGCGCCCCGAAGCGCTGCACCGCCGACTGCCACAGGAAATTCCAGGCGCCGGCCAGGGCCAGGCCGGCCCAGGGCCTCGCCCTCCCTATATAGAAGATCAGCACAAGTAGGACGCCCCGAAAGCCGTAGTCCGCTCCGAGAGCCTCCGCAAACCACATAGCGATAAAGATCTCCAGGATGCGCTCCGGCCACTCTCTGCTGCGCTCCAGCACCGCCATCAGAGCCACGCTGATAAAGAGGGTAAAAAACACATTCTGCCTCTGGGGATACCAGACTGTCTGGAAAAAGGCCAGATCAAAGGGGATTTCCGACAAAAGTGCGAAGATCCCCAGTCTTGCAAGATATCTGTATCTATCCCTTGTATGGAAAAATCCCTCCGCCAAAAGAAAGGCAAATATGGGAAAGGCCAGCCTTCCGATGCGGATCAGATTTTCCTCCCCGGGAAAAAGTATCCTCCCCGTATGATCCGCCGCCATGCAGAGGATGGCAACACACTTCAGAGAAAAGGAGTCAAACACAGAGGCTCTCTGAAGCAGCGCCCGGAGAAGCTCCTTGATCTTTGTCCTCTCCATCTCCTACCGCCCTGTGAAGACGGCGATGGTCCTGTCTTTGAGAAGCGCCTCCCTCTGGTTTTCCAGCGGCTCCTCCTCCGCCAGGATGCCCTCCTTTGTGTCCGCGACCAGATACCACTTCTTCCCTTTTGGGAGGGCCGGAAGGGCAAACTCATGCTCCAGCCAGTGCATATTGTAGGCCACAAAGCAGTCCTCATCTCCGGCCATCTTGCCGCAGTAATAGACTCCCAGCTGGCGACTGGACACCTCCGACGGGGTCTGCCATGCGTAGGCGCCGTGGTAGGAAACATCGGGCACGCCGCAGCTGATCTGATCCATGCCCAGCAGCTCCTTCTCCTGGGAGAGCACCGGGTGGGCTTTGCGCAGGGCGATCAGCTCCTTCACAAAGGAGAAGAGCTTTTTCTCACGCTCCAGGCGGCTCCAGTCCAGCCAGCCTGTGGGATTGTCCTGACAGTAGGCGTTGTTGTTCCCCTTCTGGGTGTTGGCGAACTCATCGCCGGCCAGAATGCAGGGAGTTCCCTGAGCCAGCAGCACGAGGAAGAAGGCGTTCCTTCTCTGCCCCTCCCGGAGGGCCATGACCGCCTTTTTCCTGCTTGGGCCCTCCGCCCCGCAGTTCCAGCTGTAATTGTAGTCCGGTCCATCCTGGTTGTTCTCACCGTTGGCCTCATTGTGCTTGGCGTCGTAGGAGACAAGGTCGTTCAGGGTAAACCCGTTCTGGTTGGCGATATAATTGTAGAACCCTTCCGCGCCTGCCTGACGGCGAAGCCAGTAGATCACATCGCCCACCATCCCCTCGTCCCCCTTCAGGAAACGGCGCATCACATTCTGAAATCCGGTCTGGTGCTTTAAGAGCTTCAGGCCCCGCAGCATGGGGTCGCTGTACACTCCTTCCACAGGAGTCACGTCAGGATTGAGGATGAAACCGTCCACGTGGTACTCCAGCATATAGTGGCGCAAACAGGCTTCCATAAGGATCCTGGGCGTGTTCCCCTCAAATGGCATCTCCAGGATCACCTCGATTCCCGCCTTATGGCAGGTCTTGACCATGTCCTTCAGCTCAGTCACCGGGTCCCCCGCCGCGTAGGCCGCCTTGGGCGCAAAATAGCAGCCAGGGCCATAGCCCCAGTAGTTTACGTACTTGGGGGAGGGCATAAACTCGTACACCGGCATGCAGTGGATCTGGTTGATCCCCAGCTCCAGCATATAGGGGATCTTCTCCACAACGCCGGCAAAGGTGCCCTTGTGCTTTACGCGGGAAGACGCGTGTTTTGTAAACCCTCTCACATGGAGACTGTAGGCCACCACTCTGTGCATGGGTATGCAGGGCCGCTTATCCCCCTCCCAGTCGTAGTCGTCCACATAGAGGACGCCCCGGACCGGTCGCCTCGTCTGAGCGGTGTCATCCAGCGTCTCGTGAAACTTCTCTGTCCCGGAAAGCTTCCTGGCATAGGGATCCACGATCATCTCCTCTCCGATCCGGTAGCAGTACTCGTACTCCTGCGCCGGGAAATCCTCCAGAGCCAGAAAACGCACGGCCCCCGTCTCCTCCCTTCGTGGCATGTCAAAGCACAGTGCAGGCTCTTTTTCTCCCTTTTTGTAGAGCAGGAGCTCACACGTCTTCTCCGGCGGCGCCTCCACCGCGAAATTAACCTTGTTCTCTCGTACCTCCGCCCCAAGCGGCAAAGGTTTCCCCTCTTTTTTTGTCATTGTCCATCCTTCCTGCTGCCTCTACTGCCAGCCGTCTGCTCCATACATTTCCACGTTGTCCTTTGTGATCATGTCAATGATCTCCACATAGTTTTCCTTCTCATAGTCCTCACCGTTCAGGATCGCCAGAGCCACCTCCACAGCTGTCTTTCCCATATTGATGGGGGACTGGGCGGCCGTGCCGGCAATCTGTGTGTCGGATTTCAAAAGCTCCTTTTTAATATCCGGGGAACCGTCCACGCCGTAGATGATCACATTGTCCAGCCCCAGCAGATTGACTGCGGTCTGGGCTCCAACGGCGATCTGATCGTTGCCGCACATGATGGCGGTCACATCCGGGTGCTCCTCCAGGGCAGACTGCGCCACCTCGAGGGATTTCTCAAATTTCCCGTCCGTGTTCTCCCGGGCCACAACCTCAAAGCCCGGATCCGCATTGGAGATAACCTCCTCAAAGCCGGTGATCCTGTCATTGATGGAGTTCTGGGTGGGGCATTCCAGGATCAGCACCTTCCCGCCCTCCGGGCAGCGCTCCAGCAGGGCCTGTCCGCAGATCCGGCCTGCCTCCACATTGTCTGACCCCACGTAGGCGTCCACATAATCCATCTCCTTCACCTGGGTGTCCACATTGATGATCTTCACCCCGGCCTCCTTAAGAGCCTGCAGGGAGGGTGTGATGCTCTCCCAGTTCACAGGGCTTAAGAAAATGGCGTCTATTCCGTCATCGATCATCTGCTGGATCTGGGACGCCTGGGTGTCCGCGTCGGTTCCCGGATCCATGGTGATCAGCTCATCTCCTCTCTCTGTCAGGGCCTCCCGGATGGAATTCTCCAGAGTGATAAAATAAGGATTTTCCATGTCAATGGCGCTGAAGCCAAATGTATATCCTTCCTCCTCAGCCTGTCCGTCCTCTTCCTCCCCGTCTTCGTCTTCCTCCTGCACCGGGTTGTCCTCCGGACTTCCCACATTCTTCTTGCAGCCTGCCGCCGACAGGACACAGACAAGGATCATGGCAAGGACAGCCATGAACTTTCGGTTTTTCATATATGCTCCTCCTTAATGTCATCGCTTTGATTTCATACTTAGTTAGTATTTTACAACATTTTACACCGTTTGACCAGTCCCGTATCGCACGGATATGTCTCGTGATATGTCTTGCTTTTGCAGCCGCTCTCTGGTAGAGTAAAGACAGAGGAACTCTCTGAAAACAGGAAAAAGCAAAAGGAGAAAATGATCATGAGAGAACAGCAGAATGAAGAGATCACGGTAACACTGACACTGGACAACGACGAAGTGCTTGAGTGTGCCGTCCTCACCATCTACGAGGCAGGCGGACGTCAGTACATCGCTCTCCTTCCGCTGGATGAAAACGGGGAAGAAGAGGGGGATGTGTACATCTACCGCTACATTGAGACAGACCCGGAAAATCCGGATCTGGAGAACATCGAGGACGATGAGGAGTACGAAATCGCAGCCGACGCCTTTGACGAGTGGCTGGACGAGCAGGAATTCGAGGAAGATCTGGACGCCTTCTAGGCGTCCTTCTTCTTTTTTCGGCGAAGCAGAAGCTCCTCCACGAACCGGGAAGGATCCGCGTCCTTTCCGTTTTTTGTCTTCACGTAGGTGATGACCAGCTTCTCCCTGGCCCTTGTCATGGCCACGTAGAACATCCGCCTCTCCTCCTCAAGCTCCTCCTCAAGCTTTGCCTTCCGGTAGGGAGTCACGCCCTCGTTGGCGCCCAGGATAAAAACCGTGTCAAACTCCAGCCCTTTGGCGCTGTGCATGGTCATGAGGGAAATGCCCTCGCGGCGCTCATCGCTCCTTTGCCTCTGCTGCTCCCGCAGATTTCTCCCGTATTCGTCGGTATAGCGGAACCACTCCTCCATTGTCTGGAAATCCTTTGTGCTTTCCTGGATCTGCTCCAATATCTCGAAGAGCTCCTCCTCCCCTGTGCGCCGGGCCTTCGCCCACTCCCGGAGGTAGTCGTCGTACCCGATCCTCTTGCGGATGTACTGGACAGCCGCATAGGGAGTCTTTCGCTCCATCATCCGGATATCCCACTCAAACTGGTCGATGCGGTCCTGCATCCAGTCCTTATCACAGTAGAACTTCCGCAGGTCCTCAAAGGAGACGTCTCCCCTCTCCATGCTCTCCCGGCTGATATAGCGCTTGGGGCAGTTGGCGATATCCAGGAAATATTTCCTGTCCCGCTTCCCGCAGGCCAGCTCCATGTAGCTGCGGATATTTCTCCCGATGAAGTGCTCGAACACATTGCGCACATAGTCCCGCATGGAAAAGGGCAGCCGCCGCTCCATCAGCTGTCCCGCCAGGATGCCGGCGTCCATGTTTGTCCGGAAGAGAACAGCCATGTCTTTTATGGCCACTCCCTCCTCCATCCTCTTCTGTATGGCAAAGATAATGTACCTTGCCTCCTCCGTGGGATCCCTCACCTCCTGGACATGGACCGGCGCCCCCTTCTCCTTGACTGTGCACAGCTTCTTTGGATACCGCTTTTTGTTGTGCTCAATGACCCGGACCGCCCCCTTCAGGATGTAGGAGGTACACCGGTAGTTCACATCCAGAAGGATTTTCCTTGTCCCCGGATAATCCTTTGGAAAGCCCAGCATGATCCCCGGCCTGGCGCCCCGGAACTGATAGATGGACTGGTCGTCGTCCCCCACCACAAAGAGATTGTTCTCCGGCAGAGCCAGCATCCGGAGCACCTCGTACTGAACCCGGTTCACATCCTGGAACTCATCCACCAGGATGTAGCGGAATTTCTTCTGCCACCGCTCCAGTATGTCCGGCCTTGTCTTAAAAAGCTTCCAGCACAGGAGCAGCATGTCGTCAAAGTCGATCTTTTTCATCTGCTTCTTCTTCGCCTCGTAAAGCCTGCATATGTCCTGGAAATGCCGTGGGCTGACCTGAGACTCGTAGTCCGCAAGCCTGATCCCGCTGTTCTTCACCTTCCCCATCTCGGAGAGAAGCCTCTCCATATAGTCCTTCTCGTCCTCTATCTCCATGTCCGGGCTCATCTGGGGCAGGGTCAGGATCTGCCGCAGCAGCTCCCGTTTCTCCTCCTCAGCCAGGATGTTGGCTGAGGTGAGTCCGTAGGCCCACTTCAGGATGCCATAATAGATCCCGTGAAAAGTGCCGAAGGTGACGGGCAGCCTCCTGCCGGCCATAAGGCCCTCGAACCGCTCCTTCATCTGCCGGGCCGCGTATCTGGTAAAAGTAATGACCAGAATTTCTTCTGGCCTTACTCTGCATTTCTCTATTAAATACTTAATCCTCGCCGCAATGGTGAGTGTCTTGCCGGAGCCGGGTCCCGCCAGGACCATACAGGGTCCCTCCCTGTGGCAGGCCGCCTCCTGCTGGGCCTTGTTAAGCTGCATTTCCTACCTCGCTTCCAGCTTTTCAATTCCTCTGCGGATACGGGCCAGAGACTCCTCTTTTCCCAGAACCTCCATGATCTCTGTGGCTCCTCCCGGAGTGCTCTGCTTGCCGGACACGGCTGTCCGCAGCGGCCACATCACATAGCCGATCTTGACGCCCTTCTCGTCCACATAGGACTTCAGCGTGGCGTAGAGGGCATCGTTGCTGTAATCCTCCTGGCTCTCAAGGAGAGGCAGTGTCTCCCGCAGCACCTCCAGAGAGGTCTCCTCGTTGGTCTTCATCTTCTTGTGGCAGTACATGGAGGTGTCGTACTCCGGAAGCTCCTCAAAGAAATCAATATGATCCTTTATATCCGGGAAGATCTCGATCCTCGTCTTCACGAGGGCGGCGATCTTCTTCAGGTCCATATCCCTGGTGATGACCTCCCTGATGTAGGGCTCTGCCATCTCGTAGAATTTGTCAAAATCCATGGCCTTCAGGTACTCGCTGTTCATCCACTTCAGCTTCTGAACATCAAACACGGCCGGGGACTTGCTCATATGGCGGTAGTCGAAGACCTTCACCAGCTCCTCCAGGGAGAAGATCTCCTGGGTCCCCTCCGGGCACCAGCCAAGCAGGGCCACGTAGTTGACGATGGCCTCTGACACAAAGCCCTGATCCAGCAGGTCCTCGTAGGAGGAATGGCCACACCGCTTGCTCAGCTTCTTGTGGTTCTCGTCCGTGATCAGCGGGCAGTGCACGTACACCGGCACATCCCAGCCGAAGGCCTCATAGATGCGGTTGTACTTGGGAGCGGAGGACAGGTACTCATTCCCCCTTACCACATGGGTGATCCCCATCAGATGGTCGTCCACCACGTTGGCGAAGTTGTAGGTGGGATACCCGTCTGACTTGATCAGGATCATGTCGTCCAGCTCCTCATTGGGCACTGTGATGTCCCCGTAGATTTCATCATGGAAGGTAGTCGTCCCCTCCGTTGGCATGTTGATGCGGATCACATAGGGCTTGCCGGCCGCCAGATTAGCCTCAATCTCCTCTTTGCTCAGATGGAGGCAGTGCTTGTCGTAGACCACGATCTCCGTGCCGTCGCCGGACACCTTGCTCTTTAAGGACTCCAGCCTCTCCTTGTCGCAGAAGCAGTAGTAGGCGTCCCCCTGCTCGATGAGCTGCTTGGCATACTTCAGATAGAGGCCGGAAGCATTTCTCTCACTCTGCACGTAGGGGCCCACCCCTCCGTCCTTGTCCGGTCCCTCATCGTGGACAAGTCCTGTCTTCTCAAGTGTTCTGTATATGATATCCAGAGCCCCCTCCATGAAGCGCTCCTGGTCCGTATCCTCGATCCGGAGGATAAAGTCACCTCCCTCGTGCTTTGCGATCAGATACGCGTAGAGCGCAGTCCGCAGATTGCCCACATGCATCCTGCCTGTGGGGCTCGGTGCAAATCTTGTTCTTACTTTACTCATTGTCTCTCTCCATTTCTGTGATTATTTCTCCCAGCGCGTCATCCACCCGGCTCTGCCAGAAGATGTCCGCGTCCTTGTTGGAGAAGTGGTCTTCTCCGTCTATGACGATCAGCTTCTCCCCCTCATAGTAGCCGGTGAGCTGGCTGCAGAGGAAGGATTTCAGATTGGTCCCAAGCACAAGGAGCACATCCGCCTTCTGCATCTCAGTGGCGGCCCTGGTGATGACCTGGTTGTCCACCATCTCCCCGAAGAGGATGACGTCCGGCCTCACCGCCTGCCCGCATGTCTCGCACAGGGGAATTCTGTCCGTGTTCCTTATGTATTCTACAGGATACTCTCTGCCGCAATGAGGACAGTAATTTCTGAAAATGCTGCCGTGCAGCTCAATGACATTGCTGCAGCCCGCCCGGCTGGGAAGGTGGAACAGCCTTCTTGTGATGATGGTCTGAAAGATACCGGCCTGCTCCAGCCTGGCCATCTCATAATACCCCTTTCCGGGCGGTATGTCTACTGCCGAGAGGATTTCATTCCTGTAAAATTCATAAAACTGCTGCTTCCGGGTAGAAAAGAAGGCGCTGGAAAAGATCTCCTCGGCGGAGTACCCGTACTTTTCTTCAATGGCATAGGACTCTCCTCCGTCCCGCACCACCGGGTAGCCGCTCTCCTCCAGCATGCCCCGTCCGCTCAGCACCACTGTGTATCTGCTCTCCCTGAGCATCCCGTAAATCGTTCCCGCAATAGCTGACATAGTCTCCGCCTCCTTTTTGTCCTTCTATATCCATACCATAAAAGGATTATAACATACCTTATTGTACCACACTTAATTTATGACAATCAAGCCTCTTTGGAGGCTCTGCGGAGCTTCCATCTCTTTTTCCAGTACCGGGGCTGGAAAAATTCTCTGGGGATGGAGACGATGAACACAATGCCAAGGACGATGGCAAAGGCCACCTTCACCGCGCCAAGCCCCCGCTGGGCCGCCTCCCCCAGCTGGTTTGTCACCAGATAGTAGGCCGTGTAGTACACCCCCGCCCCGGGCACCAGGGGAAAAATACCGGATATCATAAAGATGGTGATAGGACATTTCAGCCGCACAGTCAGGATCCGGGAGATGAGCACCACCACCAGGGCCCCGAAAAAGGACGCCACAGCCGCCGAGGTTCCCTGTACTGCCAGACAGTACACCATCCAGCCCATGGCCCCCGTCAGCCCGCAGCTCAGATAGAAGCGCCTGGGCACGTTGAACATGACCGCGAAGCCGATAGTGCCGAAAAAGGCACAGAAAAAATTCAAAAGCACATCCTGCACAACACTCATCATATGCCCGCTCCTCCCATGATATTTGTGTAGACTCCCAGCGTAAAGCCGACGCCGATGGCAATGTAGACGAAGACGAGGAGAGCGTCTATCATCCGCACTGTACCCGACAGAAAGTCACTGTCCGCAATGTCCCGGATGGCGTTTGTGAAGGCCATCCCCGGCACCAGGGGCATGATGCCGCTGATGATCATGCCGTCCAGGTGAAGGACAGCCGGGAAGAAATGCCGGAACAGGAGGGCCAGGAATGTGATGAGGGCCCCACCCACAATGTTGACGATGATCTTGGACATGTGAAACCGCTTGGACGTCAGGACCCACACGTACAGGAGACAGCCTATGAGGAAGGCCGCCAGGCTGTCCGTCACGCCCGCCCCCAGAAGAAATCCAAAGCAGCCGCTGCCCATGCCCGCGGCCAGGATCTGGAAGTATCCCTTTGTGGGCGGGATCTGCTCGATTTCCCTGAGCCGCGCAAAGGCCTCGTCAATCCCCACAAGCCCGGCTGAGATCTCCCGGGACAGGGCGTTCACCTCCGCCACGATCCCCAGGTGGGAGGAGGACAGCGGAATATGCTTCACCCTTGTGTAGGTGTCCCCGTCGCCGATCTTGATACTGACAATGATGGCGTGGCTGAGGGTAAAAGTGTCCACATCCTCCACGTGGAAGCGGCTGCATATATATTTGATCGTCTCCTCCACACGGAAAATCTCGCCCCCGTTCTTCAGGAGGATACGCCCCGCCTCCAGAGCCAGATCCAGCACTCTCTTGGGATCCGCCTCGGTCCTTAAGTCCTTTTTCAGATAGACCATGTCTGTCAGCAGGATGCCATCATCCCGGATGGGCTCCCTGTAATTGGCCGTAAAAAAACCGGGCACGATGTGGGAGTGGACAAAGCCGCAGTGCTGGTAAAAGCGGATCGTCTTCTCCGTGTTCCCGGTCCCCACATACATGGTGTCGCACTGATAGCTGTATTTCTCGCACACATAGTGGACAAGGGCCGTGCCATACCCCCTGCCCTGAGCCTCCTCCCTGGTGGCCAGGTTCTTCAGCTCACATTTTCTTTTCCCAATCTGACAGACAACACAGACAGACTGCACCTGCCCCTGGTCATCGTATAACGCAAACATATCCCCGGAGTCCAGATACTTCTCTATCATGTCCTCCTGGGGATCTGCCAGCATCAGTAAATCGAGAAATGCAGTCTTCTGCAGTGTAACCTGTTGAATTTCCATCCCTTTTTCCATCCCTCTATCCGCTGTTTCCATTTACAAGTTCAGCCTATTATAACACCATCCTTTCAAAAATGACAGAGGAATTTTGGACTGTTCTTACACAAAAACAATAGCAAAAGAGGAGGCGGCGTCCCGGCATACCAGACGCTGCCTCCTCTCCTTATACTTTTAGTTGATATATCCGGCCTTCTTCAGCTCCTCCTGGGCTCTGCCCAGGTTGGCGTCAGACACCAGGATGATAGGCCCTGTACAGCCCATGCCGCTCTCCGCATAAATCCCCAGCTTCCAGAGAGCCCGCACGCCGTCCTCCAGATCCATGATCTCGATCCCCGCGATCTGTGATGTCACCGGTTCCTTGGCCGGCGCCTTCACTTCCTCCTGCTCCACAGGCTTTGCAGACGCCTTTCTCGCTGCCAGGATATCCGCCAGGCCCGCCTTCTTGGCTGCGGCGAACTCCTCCTTCGCGATATCAAACACCTTACCTCTCAACAGCTCAGCCGCATAGCTCAGCGCCCCCTTGATGAGAGGCGCGCCGGAAGCCCTGGAAATGATCAGCACCAGCTGCTCATAATTTTCCCCAATACCAGGGCCGTAGCCAAATCCTGACGCCTCATAGCTTCCTCCTGTCGTGAAGGAGGAGAGCATCTTGATCAGGATATTCCCGGACAGCGAATCACATACCATAATATCCGCCGACCCCTGGAGCACATCGTTTCCTCTCATGACACAGCCTCCGTCCGCCCTGGCGGACTCGGCAAATGTGATATCGTACCCGTTCTCCTTCAACTGCTTCAGGGCAATCTCTGTCTGACGCGCCCCGTCCACGTTCAGGATCCCGACTGTGGGATGCTCCTTTCCGCAGGCTTTTGCGGCGATGATCCCGTAAATGGCATTTTTTATCATGCCCTCAATGCGGTCCGCGCTGGAGGTACCCGTAGTGGTGGCCACGAACATCTCTCTTCCCCTGGCAGGGGTGACGGCCCGGCCCACAGTGGAGACGCCGATGGGGAACGGGAAATGCATGGTGACAGCCCCGTCCACTTCCTTGTTCTTCAGGAGCTCCTCCATCTTCCTGTGTCCTTCATCCTCGTCCGCCACCTTCACCGTGGTCACGCCCTCCGCCTCAAGGGTGCCGATGTAATACACATCAATGCCTTCCCTGGCAGCCGCAACAGCCGCCTCCATAGCGTTCTCCTCGCCGTGTTCGCTTCCCATACCGGTGAGAGCGATCTTGGGCTTTTTCCCGAACCGGCCGCTCTCCAGTCCCTCTGCCATTTCCATAAAGGTGGAGGCGATTATTTTCTCAATATGATCAGCCATGTTCCACCCTCCTTTACTCTGCCAGAAGCGCTGCCGCGAACTCTTTCATGGCTTTTGCGATCAGCCCTTTTACTTCCTCTTCGGAGACGCCGCTCTCTTTCTTCTCCTGCTCTGCCGTGTTTCCGTGGATCACGAAAGACACGCCGTCAAAAAGATTGGTCATACGGCCAAGGAAGAGGCTTCCCTTTCCGATGATCATGGCATTCTTGATCTTTCCTTCCAGGATATCCTCCCTGGCAACGCCGATGTAAGGCACACCGGAGGGAATATGTCCCTGGGTGGGCGCCCAGCCGGTCAGTCCGTGCTTCTTTGTAAAGTCTGCCAGCTCCTTGCGGTCCAGCTCTCCTCTCTTCACAGCCAGAGCGCCGATCATCTTGTAGTTGGCAAGAGGCACATCTCCGGCTCCCGCCGGTTTGGTGATATCCGGGTTCTGCATCTCCGGTGAATACTTGTCGATATCCGGGATCTTCATGCCCGCTCTGTCCAGAGGATCCGCTACAAGACTGCCGATGACAGCCTGGGGAGCAGAACCTGTGCCCACTGTGTGGCGTCCCAGCATGCCAAGGTCGATCTCCGGGCTTACGCCGTCGTTCTCTGTGATGACAACGGCAAATCCGCCCAGGCAGTCCTCCAGGATGGGGAGGCCCTTCTTCACATGGTCCTTGCCGTTCATACCAAGCTTGGCCGTGCAGCCGCCGCTTGTGACAACCACGGTCCTGTAGGCGCCGGATTTCACCAGGGACGCCGCCTCGATGACCGCGTGCACAGGCGCTGCGCAGAAGCCTCTCACATCAGAGCCAGTAGCGTTCACAAGTCCCGCCACCTCTGCTGCCGCCTTGGCGAAGTTACCCCCGCCTCTCTGGTTCATGTCCCCGCAGGCCTCCTCCGCGCAGTCGATGACGTACTCCACGTCCTCCTTCCTGATGCCCGCGTTGCGGACAGCGTAGAGAAGTGCCAGGACGCTGGACGCCTTGCTCATCAGGTTCTCGTGCATCACATGGGCGGACAGGTTCTGGTCGATATCGTGGGCAGCCTTCACGCAGCCTACCAGCTTGCCGTCAAAATAGAGTCCCTCCGCGTGCTCCTCGTTTACAAACTGCTCGATCTCGGAGAGCTCCACGCCCTCGTGCACTCTTTCAAGGATTTCCTCCGTGATCACCGGATCCTTGGCAAAGGCCTCCCTGTGGGCTGCCACAAACCCTTTCTCCAGCCGTACCACCTCGAACATGTCGCTGGCCTGCACAAGAAGGAGGAACTCCTCCTCAGGCATGATCTCACCGAATTTGCCGTAGCGCTGTGCCCCCTCCATCTTCTTGTCGTACCAGGGGAATTCCACCTCCGCCAGCTCCTCCGGATGGACGTTGCCGATGTAGGTCTGGTTGGGCCAGTAGGATACCGCCTCCTCGTACGTGCGGAGCCTGTCAGGCACCTCCTTCAGATACTCCGACTCGGGATTGACGATGCGCTCTGTCGTCTGTGTTGTTCCGTTATACAAAACCATATCAGGCGTATGTACTAAAATGTAGCTTGCCCCTTTGATCACACTGTTCATGGGTTTTTCCCCTTTCTTCTTTTTACCATAATAAGCAGGGCGGCGGGGTGACACCGCCCCGCCCTCCTAGAATTTACAATATTGCTCTCTGATAGCTGTCATCTCGGAAATGATGTCATCCACATCGAGAACCATCTCCATCATGCTGATCTGCTCATCATAGACAGCCTCGTCAAATTCTTCCTTCATCTCCGGCTCGCATACGTGATAAACCTGAAGTCCAAGCTGGACTCCTGTCAATGGACCTGCGAAGGTGGGGTCTCCCGCTGTCACGGTCTCAGCTGCAAGTCCTGCAGCCTCGCCCTCTGCGGCTCCGAGAACTACAACAAGGTTCTCCGGGCCGTACTCGTCAGCGAACTCCTTTACTCTCTTCTGATTTTCCAGATCCATTGCGCCTGCGCTCGTTCAGACAAAGCACTCCGTGGACGCGAATACCACTTCCCCGCCCGCTGTCTTTACACACTCAGCGATGGCAGGCCCCGGAATTCCGTCACGGTCTCCGATAATTATTACTTTTTTGCCTTCCAAAATAGCCATAATTATGCGTTCTCCTTTCTTCTGTTGTTTTTTGCTGCTTTTGTTTTTTATGATTAAAGATATTTCTTAATCATCGCTTCAATGCTCTCGGGCGTACAGTCGTCCTTCACAAGCTCCTCCACCTTTTCTCCATCCTTGTAGATGGCCATCACCGGGAGTCCCAGCACTTTCTGGGAGATGGCAAGGCGGCGGGCCTTTGTGGTATTCAGGGATGTGAATTTCATCTTATCCCCGTATGTGTCGGCAAACTCATGTACCTTGGGCATGAGGGCCTGACAGGGCACACAGCCGTCCCCGTAAAAATCTACGAATACATATCCGTCTGCTTTCAGCACTTCCTCTTCAAATGTGGTCTTGTCAACATCGATCATTGTTTTCTACACTCCTTTTAAATTTTAGAAATAATCCGACAGGCTCCTCTCCACCTGTACGGCGGCGATGGCTCCGTCCGCGGCCGCCGTCACGACCTGGCGCAGGCTCTTGATGCGGACATCTCCCACCGCGTAGACGTTGGGGATGCTGGTGTGCATGTCCTCATCTGTCCGGATATAGCCTCTCTCATCCATATCCAGAATTCCCTCAAAGAGCTTTGAGTTGGGTACAGTGCCGATAAAACCGAACACGCCGAACATGCCGTCTTCCTCGTCCGCCTCCACAGTTCTCACTTCGCCGGTCTTGACATTCTTCACCTTCATCCACTGGAGGATGTCGTCTCCTCCTAACTCCTCCACCACGCTGTCCCAGAAGAACTCGATCTTCGGGTTTGCGAAGGCCTTCTCCTGGATGGATTTGGCTGCGCGCAGCTCGTCTCTTCTGTGGATGATGGTAACTTTTCTGGCAAATTTGGTCAGGTACATGGCCTCCTCCACTGCGGAGTCGCCTCCTCCTACGACAAACACTTCCAGATCCTCAAAGAAGTTGGCATCGCAGGTAGCGCAGTAGGAAACTCCCTTTCCTCTGAATTCCGCCTCACCCTTGCAGCCGATGGGCCGGGCATAGGCTCCTGTGGCAATGATCACGTTCTTTGCCTGGTACTCTGCCTTGGCGCTTTTCAAAATCTTAATCTCGCCGTCCAGCTCCACCGCGTTGATGGTGTCGGAGACTCTCTCGGCGCCGAATTTTTCCACCTGCTGTGTCATGCGGGCGATGAGCGAGGGTCCTGTCTCTCCCTCCACAATCTGCCCCGGATAGTTCTCAATGTCGTCCGTGATGGCGATCTGTCCTCCGTCCTGGCCTTTCTCGATGATCAGGGTGGAGAGCCTGCTCCTGCCGGCGTACAGACCGGCCGCAAGCCCGCCCGGGCCGGCGCCCAGGACGATCACGTCATAAACTTTGCTCATGGGTAACATCTCCTTTTTCTTTTTTCATCTATTCTAATCGAAAATCGTCTGACTGTCCACTTCCGTGGTAAGGGCTGTCAACGCCTTCTCCACAATATGGCGGCGGAGCTTCTTCTCCTCCTCGTGGTCCAGAGCCGGATTTCCGAGGGGATGGGGGATCGCGATAGCCGGAACGATCCTGTTGGCTCCTACGGTCATGGAGATCGGTGTTACTGTACAGATGTGTACTACCGGAATGCCAGCCCTCTCAATTTCTTTCACCATCGTTGCACCGCAACGAGTACAGGTGCCTCATGTAGAGGTCAGGATCACGCCGTCCACGCCATCCGCCTTCAGCTTCTGGGAAAATTCATCCGCAAAGGCCTTGGCAGAGGCAACAGCCGTGCCGTTTCCTGTTGTCGTATAGAAGATGTGGTGCAGCTCGCCTATCTTTCCTTCCTTCTCCATCTCCCGGAGTACGTCCACCGGGAGCACCCGGTCCGCATCCTCGTTGGCGTAGACCGGATCGTACCCGCCGTGGGCCGTCTCGTAGGTGTCGGATGTGAGGTCCGTCACCCCGGTGATATCATACTCGCCGTAGTGCGACGCGCTTGAGCTCTCAATGTGATCCGGATTTCCCTTGGGAACGATGCCGCCGGATGTGACAAGGGCGATCTTGGCATGGGCCAGATCCTTGATAGGTGGATTGGGCGCCACCTTGTCAAAGCTGGGCATCGGATACTCTGTCTCAAAGGGCTTGCCGGCCAGCTTCTTGAGGAGCATCTGGACCGCTCTTTTGGATCCCCTCTCCTTCTCAAAGAAGTTTACCCTGACGCCGCCCGGCATATACCCCTCCTCGCAGGAGGCTCCGATCTGTTCTCCTCTTGCCAGCTTCAGGGCCAGGGGGGCCATCTTAGCCACCGCCGCTCTCATGCCAGCCGCGCTGTTCTTTGTGGAGATCGTGTAGACCTTGTCCTTAAACATATCCGCTCCCGGATTTTCCACGTACATGCCTGTCACCGCCGGGATACCCAGCTCCTCCTGGACAGCCGCCGCGATGGTGCCGCAGGCCACGCCGTAGCGCCCCGCGTTGAAGGCCGGTCCGGCGATGAACACATCCGGGTCCTGCTCTTTGACCATGGCCAGGATATCTGCCTTGGCTTTCTCCAGATTCTCGTTGAAATAGGAGTCGCCGCACACCACGGTGGCGATGATCTCCGCCTCGTCCTTAAAATTCATCTTGAACGCAAGTCCGGGGCCCACAGCCTCGCCCACGCGCAGCTCCGCCGGGTAGTCTGCCTTCTCCTCCCCGCCGATGTTGGCGAAGAACTGATTGATATAATGTACAACTTTGATCTTACTCATTTCCTGTATGTCCTCCCTTCTACCTTGCGCTCAGTTTGTTAAATCCGGTTTCGTTTGTGGCCCCTGTGATGACCTGCAGCTCCACCTCCAGGGAGCCGTCCTCCCGCAGGGTCTCCTCGCTGGCTCCCGCAATCTTTGTCACATAGTCCAGGGTGCCAATGACCTTGTCAAGCTTGGGCAGGATCACTACCTGGTTGGCGTTTCCCCCTGTGACAACGGCATCCGCAGCCGCGTCCGCGTCCGCCAGGGACTGGGACCGGCCGTCCCGTCCGGCGTACTCATCTGTGATGATGACGGTCTTCACGCCCTCGGCCTCGATCTTTTTGCAGTTCATGATCAGGTCTGTATCCGGGTTTCCAAATCCCTCCTGGGATACGATGACGCCGTCCAGATCCAGCATTTTACACAGCTTTGCCGTCCAGTCGGAGGAGCGCTGCTTGTCCGCCAGGTACACGTTCTCGTTGGTGATGATCTGGCACACAAAGTTCAGCGTCTTACCGTGCTCCTCAAAGAGGTCGTGCACTACCGGGTTGTTCTGATGTACATAGGTGGGGTTCTTGTCACAGGCGGACACGCAGTTTCCTGAAACGATGGCGCCGTCCATGATCTCCGTGGGGCTCAGGATCGTGGGAAGGATCTTCTTCGCGTCTACCCCATACACGTAGGTGTCGTGGAGAAGCCCCTGGCTCTGCAGCATCTGCACGTAAGCTACCCTGGGAAGGTCCGGGTATTTCTCCATCCCCTCCTTTATGGTGCATGTCTCGTACACCTTTGTCTCATCCGGTGTCAGGCTGCGGGCAAGCTCCCCAATGTAAGCCGCAACTCTGAATCCGGCAAATCTGACTGCCTTCTCATAGTCATGCTGTTTGATATCGTCAACCGGCTCGCACACCATCACCAGATTGAGTGTCTGGGAGAAGGGTGTGTACTGTGCTCCCGGTCCTGTCATATCGATGATACCCTCCTGGAATCCGACGATGCGTCCCGCTGTCACTACAGCCATGCCTTTGAGAGCGTATGTCTTTCCGCTTCCCACTGTGTCTACCTTGGAGATCACTCCCGGGAATACGCCTCCTGTCCCTTCCACCTTCACTCTCGGCTCGATCACGTCCTTCACCGGTGTGATGCGGACGGACTCGCCGGGGCGGGCAATATCAAAGGACACTGCCTTGATCTTCTCATCCTCCAGAGCTGTCTTTTCCAGCTCCTCCTTTGACACATAAAGGACACCGTCCTGAATTCTGCTCTCGTCCGCGAACTGGATATCCCTGATGTAAATGTGGCCCATTTCTAATCTCACGTTTCTTTACCTCCTTGCTCTTCTACGCTATGATTGCTTGCCATGATTTCCCGCAGCTTTTCGCTGCCTCTCAATGACGGGTCTACCATACGTCCGCCGACTCCATTGCACTCTCCAGCAGAGTCCAGTCAATGAGCTGAAAGTCTTCGTACACCTCCTGCCCGTAGCTCTTCTGTCGGTCTGTGAATTTCTCACAGGTCTGTATGGCCGCCTCGATCAGCCTGACGGACTGCGGGTCCACCTCCTCCTTCTTCCCGCTCAGCATGACCGATTTGTATGGTGTCTCCTTCGGCTTCACACTCCCCGACAGGGGGTGCGACAGAAGCCTGTAGCCCTGGCAGATCTTTTTCTCCGCCTCTCTTAGAAGTTCCTCATAGGGAACGGATATATAACATACCCTCCTGCGCCCTTCCAGCTTCCGGGCCGCAAGCGGATTGTTAGTCAAAATCATGTAGCTGTCCATCCTCTTCTCTCCTTCTACCTGTCCGGAGGTCTTTTCTCTGGAATAAAAAAGAGGCGTCACAAACACTTCTACGTGTCTGCCGCCCCGCTCTGTCTACTTCTGCCTGCGCATGGGCATCCGCCCCATGCCCATCTTTGCATTATATTCAGAATTCGTCCCTCTTCCAATCCTTTTGCCTGAAAGTTTCACCGGTGAACCAGCTTTTTCGTCCTCCGGCTTGCCTCTTCGGCGGCTGCTCTTTGTCAGCTCTCTCGTGAAAGAGATCGTCCGTATCCAATTGCATGTCTCATTTGTCTCATCTATAAATCTTTATGATTTATAGGTCTGTTCAATGACAAGTTCATACTACCCTAATTGTAACTTTTTTGCAATACCCGCATTGTCAAGAAGATTATTTTTGTGTGTTCTGCACAAATTCAGACTTGAAATTTTGTTAGTTTTTTATCACACCTTTTTTTGACAGACAAAGGGCGGGCAGGAAACATTCTGCTTCCTGCCCGCCCTGTATGGAGCCGGACTGGCTCCTCTGTTTATTCTTCTTACACATTGATCTCCGCTTTCACACCCAGGAGCTCTTTGTTCTCCTCCAACATGGGGCGGACGATGTCCGTCAGGTATCTGTCTACCTGGACGGAGGCGCGGCCCGTGTACTTCGCCGGGTCCATAGTCCTCTTCAGCTCGTCCAGGCTAAGTCCAAAGGCCGGGTCAGCCGCGATGAGCTCCAGGAGGTTGTTCTCCTGGCCCTTCTCCTTCACGTTCTTTCCCGCCTCCATGGACAGCTCACGAATGCGCTCATGGAGCTCCTGCCGGTCTCCTCCTGCCTTCACGGCATCCATCATAATATTCTCGGTAGCCATGAAGGGAAGCTCTGCCATGAGATGCTTCTCGATCACCTTCGGGTAGACCACAAGGCCGTCCACCACGTTCAGGCACAGGTCCAGGATGCCGTCGATGGCCAGGAAGCCCTCGGGCACGCTGAGGCGCTTGTTGGCGGAATCGTCCAGGGTTCTCTCAAACCACTGGGTGGCGGATGTGATGGCCGGGTTCAGGGCGTCCACCATGACGTATCTGGAGAGGGACGCAATCCTCTCGCTGCGCATGGGGTTCCTCTTGTATGCCATGGCTGAGGAGCCGATCTGGTTCTTCTCGAAGGGCTCCTCCACCTCCTTCAGATGCTGCAGAAGACGGATGTCGTTGGACATCTTGTGTGCGCTGGCAGCGATGCCCGCCAGCACGTTCAGCACTCTTGTGTCCACCTTTCTCGAGTAGGTCTGGCCGGACACCGGATAGCAGGCATCAAAGCCCATCTTCCTGGCGATCATGGGATCGATCTTGTCGATGGTCTCCTGATCCCCGTCAAAGAGCTCCAGAAAGCTGGCCTGGGTGCCCGTTGTTCCCTTGGAGCCAAGGAGCTTCAGGCTCCCCAGCACATACTCCAGATCCTCCAGATCCATCATGAACTCCTGGAGCCAGAGAGTGGCGCGTTTTCCCACCGTGGTGGGCTGTGCCGGCTGGAAGTGTGTGAAAGCCAGAGTGGGAAGATCCTTGTACCTGTCGGCAAAATCCGCCAGCTCGGATATCACATTCACGATCTTCCTGCGAACCAGCTTCAGCGCCTCGGACATGATGATGATGTCCGTGTTGTCCCCCACATAGCAGGATGTCGCGCCCAGGTGAATGATCCCCTTTGCCTTGGGGCACTGCTGGCCGTAGGCGTAGACGTGGGACATGACGTCGTGGCGCACCAGCTTCTCCCTCTCCTTCGCCACATCGTAGTTGATGTCGTCCGCGTGGCTTTTCAGCTCCTCGATCTGCTCATCGGTGATGGGAAGTCCCAGCTCCTTCTCCGTCTCCGCCAGAGCGATCCACAGGCGCCTCCATGTGCGGAACTTCATATCAGGTGAGAAAATGTACTGCATTTCCCTGCTGGCATACCGCTCGGAGAGCGGGCTTACATATCTGTCGTGACTCATAGATTTTCTTTCCTTTCTCTGCTCAAAAATGGTTTCTCTTCTCTTTCTCTCATTCTAGCACAGCTTCTACTCAAAAGCCAGGGAGACATCCTTCCCGGGCACCTCCATGGGGTAATTCCCTGTGAAGCAGGCGTCACAGTAGGACAGGTCTCCCACCATGTCCCTCAGCTTGTCGATCTCCATGTAGCCAAGAGAGTCCGCCCCGATCATCTCCCGGATCTGCTCCGTGGTGTGGGAGTGGGCGATAAGCTGCTCGTTGGAGGGCACGTCCGTCCCGAAATAGCATGGGTACAGGAAGGGTGGAGAGCTGATCCGCACGTGCACCTCCGTGGCCCCCGCCTTCTTCAGCATGCGGATGATGTTGGCACAGGTAGTACCCCGGACGATGGAATCGTCTACCATGACGATCCTCTTGCCCCGGACCACCTCCGGGATCACGTTCAGCTTGATGCGCACGCTGGACTCCCGTTCGCTCTGCCTCGGTTTGATGAACGTCCTTCCCACGTAGCTGTTCTTGTGGAAGGCCATACCGTTTGGGATGCCGGACTGCTCTGAGTAGCCTCTGGCGGCCACAAGGCCTGAGTCGGGGACACCCACCACCAGGTCCGCGTCCACCGGGTAGGACTCTGCCAGGGCCCGGCCGGCTGTCATCCTGGCATGGTACACATTCACCCCGTCCAGGGTGCTGTCCATCCTCGCAAAGTAGATATATTCAAAAATGCATCTGGCCTGCTTTGCCGGGTCGATGGCCATACTCATATCCGAGGAGATTCCGTCCTTTGTGATGGACACGATCTCGCCGGGCTCCACGTCCCGCACAAACTCCGCGTCGATGGCCGCCAGAGCGCAGCTCTCGGAGGCCAGGACATAGGTGTTGTCCCTCTTCCCGATGCACAGGGGCTTCAGGCCGAAGGGATCTCTCGCTCCGATCATCTTTCTGGGAGAGATGACCACAAGGGCGTAGGCCCCCTTGATCTTCTTCATGGCGTTCTTCACAGCTCCCTCCACATTGGGCGCCTTCAGCCTCTCTCTGGCAATGTGGTAGGCGATCACCTCCGAGTCGATGGTGGTCTGGAAGATGGCCCCTGTATGCTCCAGCTCATGCCGCAGCTCCACCGCATTGGTCAGGTTCCCATTGTGGGCGATGGCCAGCACCCCTTTCACGTAGTTAATGACCAGGGGCATGGCATTCTCCGCCCTGGAGCCCCCGGCTGTGGAGTAGCGGACATGTCCCACTCCCAGATTGCCGTGAAGGGAGTGGAGGGACTCCTCGTCAAACACCTCGTTGACGAGGCCCAGCCCCTTCTTTGAGCGCACCTTTCTCTCCCCGTACGTGTCCGTCACCGCGATCCCACAGCTCTCCTGCCCTCTG
This sequence comes from Faecalicatena fissicatena, assembly GCF_016900595.1. Taxonomy (NCBI): domain Bacteria; kingdom Bacillati; phylum Bacillota; class Clostridia; order Lachnospirales; family Lachnospiraceae; genus Faecalicatena; species Faecalicatena fissicatena. The sequence goes on along the minus strand of NZ_JACLYY010000008.1, from coordinate 71,027 downwards.
TGCTGCAGTGCAAAAAGCCCATAATAGACAGTGGGGGCCACATCGCCCCCATCCATATCATAAGCTCCAAAAACACCACATTCCTCTCCAAGACCTGTTGTCACTTTTTCAAAGTTCTCCATGTATGCTTCCTTCGCTCCTTATTCCACGCAGCGCCCCCGTAAGAGCCGCTGCCTGTTGCTTCATATTGTCTGGTTTCCGGGAAATTCAGCTGAATTTCCCATAAAAGTATAATACAAGGCGGGGAGAAAAGCAATATTCCTCCCCGCCAGCCAAAGATTGGCACTCATTATTTATTTTCCGGTCTATTTATTAGTATTTCTTAATAACATTGGATGATTTATAAGTTTTCCCCTAATTTCCCAAGAAATTCCTTCATTCTTTCGTTAGAAGATCCAAAAACCTCCTCCGGCGTGCCCTGCTGAGCGATAACGCCCTTGTCCATGAAAATGATCTGGTCCGCCACGTTCCTGGCAAAATTCATCTCGTGGGTGACAATGACCATAGTCATGTGCTCCGCGGCCAGATCACGGATAACCTTCAGGATCTCCCCGGTCAGCTCCGGGTCCAGAGCCGACGTGGGCTCGTCGAAGAAGAGAATGTCCGGGTTCATGGCCAGAGCCCGTGCGATGGATATCCTCTGCTGCTGTCCGCCGGAGAGCTGGTAGGGATAGGCATCCTCCTTGTCGGAGAGCCCCATCTTGGCCAGCAGGGCGCGGGCCTCCGCAAAGACCTCCTCCCTGCTGCGCTTCTGTACCTTGATAGGCGCGTCCGTGATATTTTTCATGACAGAGTAGTGGGGGAAAAGATTAAAGTTCTGGAAGACCAGCCCAAAGGTCCCCTCGTAGCGTATCTCTCCTCCGTCCGGCGTCTCCAGACCGGTGGCGCACCGAAGAAGGGTGGACTTTCCGGACCCGGAGGGGCCGATGATGCCCAGCACCTCCCCCTGTCTGACCTGGAGCGAGATATCCTTCAGCACCTCCAGGCCGTCAAAGCTCTTTTTTAAACCTCGAATTTCCAACAGACTCATGACTGCCTCCTCCTCACTACCGGTAATAGCTCATCTTTTTCTCCACCCGCTCCATGACAAAGGCCACGAGCAGACAGAACACATAGTAGATCAGGGCCGCGATGGCGTAGGGGATCATGTTGGTCTCCCGGGCCGCCAGGGCCTTGGCCTGGTTGAACAGCTCCATAATGGACAGGGTGAAGGCGAGGGATGTATCCTTCACAAGAGTGATGGCCTCATTTGTGATGGAGGGCATCACCCGCTTGATCACCTGGGGAAGGATGATCCGCATAAAGGTCTGGGACCTGCTGTATCCAAGGATCTTGGCCGCCTCGTACTGTCCCCGGGGCATGGACTCGATGCCTCCCCTGTAGATCTCCGCAAAATAGGCCGCATAGTTCAGGGAAAATCCCAGTATCCAGGCCAGCTGCTTCCAGGTGTCCGTGATCTGTATGTGGAACAGATAGTAGGGCCCGAAATAGAACACCATGAGCTGCAGCATCAGGGGCGTTCCCCGCATGACTGATATGTAAAATTTAAAAAACGAGCGGACAATAATATTTTTCGACATTCTCCCAAAGCACACAAGCAGGCCCAAAGGGAGCGACAGCACCAGCGTCACGAAAAAGATCTCCGCCGTCATCACGGTTCCCTTGATCAGGAGATCCAGCATAACCGAAAATTCCATCACAAAACTCCTCTCTGCCAGTCCGGCAAAACGGGCTGCCCAAAAGGACAGCCCTTTTTGTATATTTTCTTACCTTTTTACTTTCCGATGGTGGTGATGTCCTCGCCAAACCACTTTGTGGAGATCTCAGCCACAGTTCCGTCCGCAGCCAGCTCATCAAGGGCTGTCTGCACCTGGTCTCTCACTGCCTCGTTGCCCTTGGCAAAGCCCACGCCGTACTCCTCTGTGGAGATCACATCGTCCAGGATCACAAAGTCCGCGTCTCTGGACTCGATCTGGTAGCTGGCCACCACGATATCCATGGCCACAGCGTCCACCACACCGGACTCAAGCTCCATAAATCCCGTGTTGTAGTCCGCGATCACCTGGAGATTGCCGAAGGTGCTGGACAGCTCCTGGTTGTCCTCCAGAGCCGCCTGGGCGGAGGAGTCTGTCTGCACGTCCACCGTCTTTCCGGCCAGGTCCGCGGCGGACTGGATGCCGGAATCAGCCCTCACGACAAACACCTGGCTGTTGTCCAGGTAGGGCTCGGACCATGTGTAGTCGTCCTCTCTGCCATTCATGGTAAATCCGTTCCAGATACAGTCAATAGCCCCGGACTCAAGCATGGCGTCCTTGGCGTCCCAGGCGATGGGCTCCGGGACGAACTCCCATCCCATCTTGTCGCAGACAGCCTGTGCCAGCTCCAGGTCAAAGCCTGTGTACTCTCCGTCCTCTCCCACAAATCCCATGGGCGGGAAGTCCTGGTCAAAGCCGACTGTGAATGTGTCTCCCTCTTTCTTTTCTGTAAACTCTGTCTTTGATGCGCTCTGGCTGTCCGAGCTGTCGTCCCCGCCCTTATCGGAGCTGCCGCCGCAGCCCGCCAGCAGGGTCGCTGTGGTCATCGTCAGTGCCATCACAAGTGCCAGTCTCTTTTTCATCTCTCGTTTCCTCCCGTATTCAGCTTTATTGTAGTAGCAATTTATCAATTGATTACTCTACCACGCTAAATCGCCTAGTTATAATAACACACTTATCCACGGCCTGTCAACTATGGATAAGTGTCTCTTCAAGCAAAGAGCCTCCGCTCAGATGTTGCCTCTCTGGTATTCCTTTTTCCACTTTTTAAGCTGCTCGTCCGTCGCCTCCACCTGCACGCTCTCGGCCGCCTTCCGGATCTCTTCTTTCAGCACTGAGCCGATGCTTAAGTAGACCGGCTCGTTGGAGAGCATCTTCACGTACTGCTCCTGGGGCAGATACCTGTAGCAGCAGTAGAGATAGGCCTTCAGCATCTTCGTGTCCTGACACACATTAAAGCCCTTCTCGTACATGGCGGCCGCCTCCTCATAGAGAAGGAGCCTGCCGTAGGCCGACCCCAGACAGCCGTAGACCTGGCCGTAAAACTCCTTGCCCACAGAGTCGTCCCACTCTTTACCCACAATAGACTGATACACAAGGATGGCCGAGGCCACCTCCCCCGCCTTCAGGAGATTGTCCGCCTTATACTTCTCCCTCTCCACCTCATTCTGGTTCTTCAAGTGCTCCAGCACATTGTGGATCCGGGTGATCTCCGAGGAGGAGTAGATGGAAGCGTGGCTCAGCACTGCCAGAAGGAACTGCTCCACCGGCCCGTTCTGGTCCAGGATGCCCCTGAGCTCTTCCGCCAGGTCGTAGAGCTCCAGCTCCTCCTCCAGCCAGTCGCAGAGCTGCCTGTTAATGATGGTGTAGTCCACCAGGTACAGGTTGTTGCAGAAATAATAGCACAGTTCCTCTATGGTGTAGATCCGCATGTGGATCCTGGATATCTCATATGGATGTTTTGCCTTCTTCTTATGACAGAGAATTAAACTGCCCATTGCTTCCTCCTAAGTGAATCGTCTTTTCTACATGGAAATCCGTAGCCGGGAAAAACTCTCCGAAGCCTGCGTCCCTGAAGCTGATCCTGCAGGTGTACTCGTCCAGGAACATGACCTCTATGGTGAGCCGCAGGGCATAGTCCTTCCGCTCCGGAAGCCCGGCCAGGGAGACCGTCTCCGCCTGGAGCTCCCCGCTCCCCAGGGACTCAATGTGTATCTCAATGTCAGAGGTGTCCTCCAGGAGCACATCCCACTGCCCGTCCGCCTCGTACCAGTGGGAGCCCCACTGGACGATGGGATACCAGCCCTCCTTGCCGTTCACCCGCATGCGCAGGCAGATCTGGTCCGTCATCTTTGTGTTGTCCAGATAGATGGGGCTGTCCTCGTAATCCCTGCACTTTCTGTAGGCTGTGTAGCAGGCCCCCCGGCTGTACAGATTGTTGCCTAGGAAAGCCCGTCTGCCATTACAGAGCACCTTCAGGGAGGCCGGGTACCAGTTGTTCTCAAAGCCCTCCCCTGTCAGGTAGACGGAGGAGACAACCTTCTTGTCAAACACGCTCTGGATGAAGGACTTGAACCTCTCGTCCGCATCTTTTGCCTTGTCCACGTTCAGCACCGGATAGACCGCCGCCAGCTCCTTCATATGGGCGTTGGCCACCTCGTCCACCGCCACAAAGAGCTCGTCCCCGCGGCCCCTCAGCTTCCGCAGCCGCCGCAGCATGTAGGCCCTGATCTCATTTCTGTCGCAGTAGAAGAGGGCCGCCTCGTACTGCCACAGCTCCTTTGGCTGGTAGAACATGTAGTGGCAGAAGCTCTCCTTGTAGTCCTGCACGTAGACGGACTCCTTGGGCACGCCCACAAACTGTCCCACTCCCTTGAGCATCTTGCTGATGTCAATATCCGTGTAGGGGACTGAAAAGGTCAGGTACTCGATATGCCGGAACTGGGCCAGGGCCAGCTGGAAAAATTTGGCCAGCAGCCACACCGCGTCATGGTTCTTGGCCCCCACCCGCACCTTCTCCTGGCGCTTGGCCCGCTCAAACAGGTCTATCACCGTGCAGCCCTCGTTCACCGTGGCAAGGCGCTTCGCCTCTCTTCCGTACACCCACTGCTCCCGGTAGTAGCCCAGGATCAGCGGGATCTGGTAGTTGTCCACCGCCGTCTCCAGCGTCTCCGGCTCATTCTTCTCCTCATCGTAAAAGCTGATCTGGCAGTACTGGTCATTCAGTTCGATTCCTAATATGCTTCCGCCTCTCACAGCAAAATTCCTCCTTAATACTCCTCAAAGATCTGCTCAGCCAGATAGATCTCCTGCTGATACTCCTCCATGGCCGCCTTCCTCTCCTCGGGCCCCATGGACGACATGGCGTTCAGCCTTCCATAGCGGCCGATGGGCGGCACATCCCTTGTCTGCTCCAGGGTGTGCTCCTCCTGGCTGGAGGTCTTCTTTCCCTGGGACTCCTGGAAATAATAGCGCACCAGGTCTCCCTTGTAGAGGATGAAATCCTTCACGTAAATATTTTCATACATGGGGGTCAGGCTCTCGCTCTGGTATCCCAGATCGTCCACGCCGTCCTGTCGCATTTTATAGACAATGCGCACCTTTCCTCCCTTGGAGGCCCGGTACTCCACCATGGTCCTGTCATAGAGCTGGGCCTCCCGCAGCCAGCTCTCCGGGTATTTCAGGTAGAAGGGAAAAATGATCTGCTTCTCGCAGAGCTCTCCCAGCACGCTGTGGAGCACTCCCTCCACCTCGTGCCCGTACTCCCTTTCAGAGTAGTAGCGCAGCAGGGCGATCTTGCATATATCTGCCAGCTCCTCCTCCTGACGCCTCTCATTGACAATGATCTCAAAGATGGTGTTCCCGGTACTGCGGCCCCGCACCATGTACTCTCTGGACACGTAGGCCAGGTAGGCCTGCTTCAGCCGGAAGTAGGCGTTTCCACCCAGATAATATTCAATGAAGATCTCCTCCTCATCGAACATGTCCTCCGAGAAGAGCATCTGGGTGATGATCCTCTCCCCCAGCTTCCCGGTCTGGACGCCGTAATCTCTGGCTGTCTTCCAGAGCTGCTTCATGTCTTTTGTAGCTCCGCAGTAGAAATTAGACAGATAGGTCAGCGTCACCTTGTCGTACTGCTGCCGCCTGAACATCTCAAAGCACAGGTACAGGAGGAAATCATCCTCCTCGTAGTTGTCCTCACGGATTCTCCTGCTGCACAGCTGGAACACTTCCTTCTCGTCAAACTCATCTATATCCTTTATATGAAGATTTTCAAAGGTGACCTCTTCCTTGCCGCCATCCCCGCCCCAGCTGTTCATGTGGGACATATATTTCTTGCACATCTCCAGGTATCTGGGCTCATAGAACATCCGCCTTGTCTCAAAGGCAATGGAGTCCGTGTAGTGGCGGCCGTCCATGCCCTCCCAGATGATCCTGGCCTCTTTGTCGTAGAGGTAGACGATAGCCCCCTCCTCCCGGTAGGGTACCCTCTGCTTGATGGAGCCGTCCTTCTCGATGACGAGGACGCACTTGAGGCCTTTCACCTTTGTAGTCACCTCGTAGGCGTAGCAGATATCCCGCATGGCCTCCAGCCTCTCCCCGGTCATCTCCTCCTCGGTGCAGAAGCGCTTGTAAATGATCTTCAGGGACTCGTTGATGTGCCTCTTCACTAGCTGATCCCAGGCGAACTCCACCATCTGCTCCCGGTAGCTGATGTACAGATCGCTGGCGTACTGCTCATAGGTGATCAGGTTGGCGTAGAGGAGAGCCGCCTTCTTGTAGTCCAGACTGTTCCCGTGCATGAAGTACAGGAAAATGGATCTGGGCAGGGCCTCCCGCACTTTATCCTCCTCGATGGTCTCCATATAGTACTCGTAGAGCTGGGCGATCTTCAGCTCAGCGTCCACTGCCCGCTGATACCAGACAAAATACCGCTGCTGCATCTTATTTCCCTTGATGAGGAGGGTGCAGATGGTGTTCAGGATCATGGGCTCCTTGTACATGTCGTAGATCTGCTCCAGTATATGGAACAGAAGGTCGTCATAGCTCTTCTGCTGGCTGGCCAGGTTGGCCGCGTAGAGGGCCAGCTCCTTTGTCAGCAGCCTGTATTTCACGGCAAAATTCAGCACATGCAGCTCAAATTTTCCCAGCTTCTTCAAGAGGTTCGTCCTCTCCATAAAGCACTGGTAGGCAATCTGGTAGAAAAGCACCTGGTTGGTCTCGTACCCGTAGAACTGCTGCTCCAGCACCCGGAGCCTGCGGTAGGGATCCCGGTACTGGGGGTCTAGGGTCAGCAGCATGAGGAGCAGCTCCCAGGAGTCCTGGTGCCGCAGGTAGGTCTTCCCGATCTCATCCAGCACCCTCTCCACATGGCTTCCGTTCTTCCGGATGAGAGCGGTCAGATACAGATAGTAGGCGTTTGTAATCGGATCCTTGCCGATGGCAAACCGATTGTAATTATAGTTTTCCAGGATCCACTTGGCCTCCTCGATCCGCTCCCCCTTTATATAGATATGGGCCTGGAAGAGCTGCAGCCCGTCATCCAGGGGCGCATACTGGCGCATTTTCTTGGACTTCTCCACCGCGCTGTTCGTCCAGGTATTCAGGTCGATCCTGCCCGCCTCGCAGGCAATGTATTCCTTCAGGATCTGAGCTGCCAGAAACTCGATCTCCCGGCGGTTCTCGTCGTACTCCCCGTTCTGCAGGACCTCCACATCGTATGTGAGAGTCTCGTAGGGGGTAACAAGGTAGATCTTGCCAAAGTTCCGTCCCGCGTGGAGGTGATCTGTGTTCACCACAAACTCCAGCTCATACACATTGCCCACAAAGTCGTCGGTGGTGATCTCCGGCCGGGGCACAGTGATAAAGCCCCCCTCTGTCTTGATGTGTACAGGCATAAATCCCCACGTGTTCTTGATGACAGTGAAGCTCCCCTTAGTGGCCTCCTTCAGATCCTCAAAGAGCATTCCCTCCCCCTGGAGGGTGAGGAAGATGCACTCCTTCTGCTTGATCCCGACCAGGAACTCCTCCATAGCCTGCTCGTCCAGGGCCCATTTGCGCATATTGTCATAGAGATGGAAGGTTCTGGGATTTTCGTACTTGAGCACCTCGTAGAACTCCCGGGAGCGGAACAGCCTCTGGGCCTCCGAGAAATCCTTGATGGCCAGACGCTTGAAATCATCCGTGCTCTGGACCTTTCCGTAGGCGGTCATGACATAGGGCTTCTCGATGATGGCAGTGAAGGCCACCTCGTACTCTCCCCCGTTGCAGACAACCGAGAACTTCCCCTGCTCCACATGGCCGGGGCGCAGATTTCTCCCGTCGTACTCAAACCTCACTGTGACGGGATTTCCCTCAAATCCCTGTTCCACGCAGCGCATACGAAAAGAAGACGGATACACAATCCCCCGGATCGCCCCGTCTGTCTGGCTTCTGATCGTAAAACTTCCACGGTACACTTCCCCCTCACCGATGGTAAGGATCAGACAGGTCTCGTCGAACACGATCTCCGGGCCCGCCGTCTGAAAGTCACCTTTTGAAAATTTCTTAATTTTATTCTTCAAGCCTTCCACCTCTTCTTGCATCGCCTTTATTAGACATACTATAATAGATTATATCATTACTGCAATCAGAATGGCAATGCCGTAATCTGAAAATCTGGAAGAATATAAGAGAATAAAGAAAAATTTAAGAGAAACATGGAGGAATACACATGAAAAGCGCAAAACGCCCTGCCTTCCACGGCAGCGACCTGGAACAGATCGAAAAGTATTATCACATCAAAAAGGAGGAGATCACAGGCTTCGGGGCAAATGTCAATCCCCTGGGCCTGTCCTCCTCTGTGAAGGAAGCCCTGGCAGAAAACCTGGACGTCATCAGCCGCTATCCCGACCGGGACTACGCGTCCTTGAAGGCCGCCATCTCAGACTACTGCCACATCCCCGCCTCCTTCGTGGCTGTGGGAAACGGCTCCACAGAGCTCATCTGTCTTCTCATCAGCCAGCGAAAAGCCCGCCACGCGGTGGTCATCGGCCCAACCTACTCGGAGTACCAGCGGGAGCTTGAGCTGACCGGCGGCAGGATCACTGCCTACGACCTGAAGGAGGAGAACCGCTTCAGGCTGGACATCCCGGATCTCCTTGGATTTCTCCCCAAGGACACAGATCTGCTCATCCTGTGCAACCCCAACAACCCCACCTCCTCCGCCGTCAGCCAGGACAGCCTTAAAGCCCTGATAGACGCCTGCCGGGAGCGGGACATCTTTGTCATGGTGGACGAGACCTATGTGGAGTTCGCCCCCGATCCGGGCCACATCACTGCCGTTCCCCTCACACGGGACTTCGACAACCTGATGGTCATCCGCGGCGTGTCCAAATTCTTCGCCGCCCCGGGTCTGCGCCTTGGCTACGGGATCACGGGAAACCGGGATTTCCTTTCGTCCCTGGCGATCCACCAGAACCCCTGGAGCGTCAGCAGCATCGCCGCACTGGCGGGGGAGCTGATGCTAAAGGACGCCCCCTACATCGAGAAGACCCGCCGGCTCATCGGCTCCGAGAGGGACCGACTCACAGGGATCCTCTCCGGCTTCCGCCACGCCCGGGTCTACACACCTTACGCCAACTTCATCCTGGTGCGCATCCTAAAGGAGGATCTCTCCTCCTTCCAGGTCTTCGAGGCGGCCATCCGCCAGGGCCTGATGATCCGCGACTGCTCCTCCTTCGAGAGCCTGGAGGGGGAGTACATCCGCTTCTGTGTCATGATGCCGGAGGACAATGACCGGCTGATGGCGTGTCTGAAGGATTTGCTGGCATGACACTCAGAAAGCCAATCTGATACGAGGCCGGACAGCTTTTACTTCTGTCCGGCCTCTCAAAACTTTTCAACATTTTCCTATCTATTCGCATCCTCAAAAATCCGGTCAAGTATCCTCGCGTTCAAAAGAGTCTCTTCTTTGGACACGAGCGGCTTTTCGCCCTCTAGGATACATCTTCCGAACTGCTCGATCTCGAGCATGTAATTGTCCGGACACATGACAGTGTGCTCTGTCTTCTCCTCATCCAGGATCTCCACATTATCCACATTGCCTCCGGAAGTGACCGTGAACTTCTGGATATACCGGCAGTTAAAATTGCAGGGGACTTCTATCCTTCCCTTCTCCCCTACCACCGCATAATACCCTCTCGGGTATGAATTCAGGGAAGAGTAGCTGGCCGCCTGGACGCCATCCTCGTACATCAGAAGTGCTGTATTGCTGACATCCACTCCGTATTCCTGAGACATCTCTGCCAGAGCCTTGACCCGGACCGGCTCCTTAAAGCCCAGCAGATAGCTGATAGCGCTGATATTGTAGCAGGCCATATCGTAGAAAGATCCTCCTCCAAGATTCCGGTTCATCCGGATGTTGGACATATCTGTCAGCACATCTGTGAGATGGGACTCCAGATATTTCACTTCCCCGACAGCCCCCTGATCAATCAGTTCCTTCACCTTCCGGATCAGAGGCGCATGTCGATAGGCAAATGCCTCCATAAGGAGAACGCCCTCCTCTTCGCAGACGTCAAACATCGCCTTCGCCTGCTCCTCATTCAAAGCCAGCGGCTTCTCACACAGGATATGCTTCTTTGCCTTTGCGGCTTTTTTCACCCATTCGCAGTGCAGGGAATTCGGGAGAGGAATATAAACGGCTTCCACATCCTCATCCGCCAGAAGAGCCTCATACGTATCGTACGCCTTCTTTGCACAGAACAGCTCCCTGAATTCCTCCGCCTTTTTTCCTCCTCTGCTGGCCACTGCGTAAAGCTGCGCATTGTCGGCCTGGAGAAGTCCCGGGATGGTGCGCACTTTTGCGATGGAGGCACACCCAAGGATCCCCCATTTTACTTTTCTGCTCATAACACCTTATCTCCTAATCTATCGCACCTTCTACAAACTCACGCATTCCCTGGAAGATCAGGTACACAGACGTAGCGCCCGCATCCTGATGTCCGATAGCCCTCTCAAGGAGAGATTTCGCGCGTCCGAATTTCGCTACATATTTCTTTGTGTCTTCCATACCGCATCTGGCTGCCTCTTCTGCCGCTTTGAGCATTTCAAGAAGTCCTTTTCCAGAGTTGGCCTCAAGGGCGTCGACAGCGGGTGCCAGCGCATCTACCATTGTCTTGTCCCCTACCTGGGCACCGCCTCTCTCCTGAATGGCGTCAAGGCTCTTCTTCTCCATCCTAGCAAGATCTTCTGCTGTGATAGTCCCCTTGGGATCCATTCCTTTCGCGCCGGCCAGATAGAGACTTCCGAAAATAACTCCTGACGCGCCGCCCATGGACATGAGCATCGCCTGTCCCGCGGTTTCAAAGAGATGGTAGGCATTTTCTTCTCCCTGCATTTTCAGAAGTTTCTTCTTGGCTTTCTGCATGCCGCCGGCCATTCCTATGCCGTGATCTCCGTCACCGATCGCACTGTCCACCTCTGTCAGGTAGGGCTTGTTAGCTATGATCTTATCCGCTATGTAGAGAAGCATATTCCTCGTATCTTCAGCATTGAGCTCCTCCAGGACACCGTCTTTGCTCCTGGTGATCACAGCCGGCTCCACATCGGTCTCGTCGAATTCCGGCTCTTCCTCGTCCGCGTCTGAAGAGGCGTCCTCCACCACTCCTGAAAATGATCCTTTGGCGTAATAGGGAGAATAGCAGGGCGCATCGTAATACTTTTTCAGTTCATCGTCAAGCTTCAGGAAAGTGATGGAAAATCCTCCCATCTCCATGCAGGTGCAGTATGTCTTGACCTCTGCGTCGTACACCTTCAGCCCGTCTCTGTGCATGCGCTTATACAGCTCATAATAGACAAGATTCAGTTCCAGCAGAGGGGTGGAGCCAAGCCCGTTGACAAGGACAGCGATCTCGTCTCCCGATTTCAGTCCCATTTCAGCCATAAGCTCATTGTACATTCTCTCCACCATATCACAGCAGGGCATCATCTTTGTCCTCTCGATCCCCGGCTCTCCGTGAAGCCCCATACCGAACTCCATCTCGTCATCCGCGATCTCAAAAGTAGGTTTATCATTGCCCGGCAGAGTTCCGGGGGAAGTGGCAAGCCCGATCGTATTGGTATTATCTCTGGCCTTCTCCGTGATCCGCACAACCTCATCCAGATCCAGGCCCGCATCGCAGGCCGCTCCCGCAATCTTAATAGTATAAACATCTCCCGCGATGCCACGACGGTCCGTTATCCTCTCTTTGGGAGCCGATGCGAAATCATCCCACTCGCGGACGTGTGCTGTCTTCATACCTTCCGCCCTGCACATCTCCTCCGCCATATCAAAATTCAGATTGTCTCCCGCGTAGTTTCCATATACAAAGAGTACACCTTTCCCCTGATCCACTGCTTTCGCAGCCATCATGATCAGTTCCGGGTTGGGGGAAGCACAGATATTTCCGCATGCCACGGCATCTGCAAGTCCGGCCCCGCAATACCCTGTAAACAGGGGCTCGTGTCCACTCCCGCCGCCGATGACCAGAGCGACCTTGTCTTTTCTGTGCCCTCTGTATTGAAATGCATTGTACTCACCGATTTTTTTATAATATTTCTTATAGGCCATCAAATAACCTGTAAGACTCTCCTCCACCACGTTTGATACATCCTTGTTCAGGATTTTTTTCGTACTCATCCAAGACGCCTCCTTACTCTACATTTCTGTGGCGTTTAGCCATTTTTTCGAAAGACAGTCCCTCCGTCTCATCCACTATCATCATAACGATCATATCAAACAGAATGAACAGGCACTGCTCGAACAGGTTTCCCATGGGCTGGAAGGAGGGAACCACCTCATCAGTCCCTCTGTACACTGCTGCCGGGACAAAAAAGACTTTGTCTGCCAGATTTTTAGCCGTATCTCCACTCGGCGAACCGGTCACCACATAGATCATGGCCCCGGCCTCTTTCGCCCGTTCACATACATAATTAATATGCCCGATACGCCCGTCTCCCAGAGTCGCGATCAGCATGTCGCCTTCCCCGATCGCGGGAGTGGTATCGTCCCAGATCCAGTGGATCTCCTTCCCCATATGCATCAGCCTCATGGCAAAAGCTCTTGTTGCCATGCCTTCCCTTCCAACGCCTATAAGGAAAATACGGTCATGTTTTTTTACTTCCTCTATAAAGTCTCTCAGTCCCGCCTGATCAGTCTTCTCATATACCTGCCTGTGCTCATCCAGTATTTTCTCATACATTTCCCTGTAATCCATACCATCTTCCCCCCTTTAACCGAGCTCTCTGTGCAGGTAATCCATCGTTTTTTTCATCCCCTCGTATACATGGTCGTCATCATCCTCAAATATAGTGACCACTTCCAGATACTGAGGAATATCATCCAGATGCGCATTTTCCGTCGCCCGCCTGATCAGCTCCGGTGTGACAATTCCTCCTTCATGAGTGAAATCCCAGTGCCTGTCCCACAGTCCATCCGTCTGCTGGAGATGGATGGAACCGATGTATGGAGCACATTTATTAAACCACAGCTCAATGTCCGCCTCTTCTTTAAGGAGAGGTTTGAACAGGGCGTGTCCCCAGTCTACAAGCAACTTAATCGGGATCTTGCTTCCCTCAAGATCCTGCATCATCTTGACGGACACCTCCGGGCTGTGAGGAAATTCCGTGATCAGAGGAGTCGCTTCAATATGGATCTCCTTCAAGCCTTTTTCTTTGCCGTAAGCCGCCAGCTTTCTGAGGGACTCCAGCATATCCTGGTATAACTCTTCCCTCTTCTTCGGATCTCTAGCGTCATCATAGGTCATGCCGCCTACAGGCGTTCCCATGACAGGACATCCCATTCTCACTGTCAGATCGATCGCTCTTTTAAAGAAGACAAGCGCCGCCTCCCGCTGTTCCCTGGCCGGTGCCAGCAGATGCGCATAAGAATAGGAAGCAAGGCCACCGAATGTTCCGTCAATCTCCACACCCTCGTCCGCAAATGCTTTTTTATACTGATCCACCATGACATCTCTGTATTCCTCCGGCCACCAGGGATCGATCAGATCCCAGGTGAACTGGACATGGTCCGTGCCAAAATCCTGTTTGATCATCCTGGCCAGCTGAACCGGATCCAGCCAGCGCTTTACAGCAAAAGACAAATTTAAACCAAGTTTCATAGATTAAACCTCCTGTGTATAAGATCCTGTTGCGTCTATTTAGTTAAGTTTGATCCTTCTCTGCCGTTTCTCACGTACGATGTCAGAAATAGAACTGAAGGAAATAGCAAGTACAACGACGATGCCGCTGACCGCCGACTGCCAGTAAGAGTTAACACCGAACAGTACGATAATGTTCTGGATAATGGTGATAACCGCTGCTCCGATCAGTGCTCCTGCCGGATTTCCAACTCCTCCTGTCAGGGAGAGGCCTCCGATAACAGATGCGGCGATGGAGTTCATGGGCCAGTCTTCACCTATGGCTGTCTGGGCTGATCCCAGACGACAAACATACAAAAGCCCTGCCAGGGAGGAGATCAGGCCGACGATGGAGTAGATCATCACGCGGATGCGGTCCACTTTGATACCCAGGATCTTTGCGGCTTCCTTGCTGTTACCAATGGCATAAATATAGCGCCCGGTCTTTGTTTTCTTTACCAAAAATAAAATAATGATAAGGACAATAATGCAGATGATAAACGGAATAGGAACGGGACCTATGGAATTTTTCCCAAGGAACTGTACATCAGCCGGGATACCCGTTACGGCTTTTCCTTTTGTAATAACAAGGTTTACTCCTCCATACACGCCCTGCATACCGATCGTGGCGACCATGGAATTCAGCCGAAGACGAGTGATGATGATCCCGTTGACAAAACCAAATATAACACCAAGTATCAGCCCTACTACCAATGCCAGCCACGGGTTAATTCCCGCATTTACCATCAGCATACCGGAAAGGATACCGCACAGACATGCGATCTTTCCTACTGACAGATCCAGTTCTCCTACAAGAAGGAGCAACGACTGTGCAATACCGATCATTCCAATGAACGCGAGATCCCTCAGCACTGACTGCAGATTATAAATATTCAGAAAGTAAGGGGATACAACACTCGCAATGATGATCATGACAACCAGGATGGCCGCCATTGCAGTCATATTACTTTTTTTCAATGCATTGACAAATGCATTTCCTGTTTTCTGTTTTGTGTTTTCTTTATTCATAACAAACTCCTCTTTACCTAAGAATTCACTCCGATGATCGCCCCTAGAATATCCTGCTGCCCGGCATATTCATCAAATTCGCCTGCTATCCTTCCCTCGTACATTGCAATGATCCTGTTGGAGCATTTTTTCACTTCCTCCATCTCAGATGATATCATCACAATACCGATACCTTCGTCCTCCGCAAGCTTTTTCATAAGGCGGTATATCTCCGTTTTTGTTCCTACATCGATACCTTTGGTGGGCTCATCAAAAATCAAAAGCTTTGGTTTGCTGGCCATTGCCCGACCAATGATAACTTTCTGCTGATTTCCTCCGGATAAGAACTGGATTTCCTTATCTGATCCAGGTGTCTTCACATCGTATGTATCTATCACATCCTGAGCCAGTTCTTCTTCCTTCTTTCTGGATATATTTAATCCGCTTCTCAGATTATCAAGTACAGAGATGGAAATATTTTCCCTGATAGACAGCACCGGGAGTATACCCTGCTTCTTTCTTTCCTCCGGCAGATAAATGAGTCCGTTCCTTACAGAATAATTCGTGTCTCCCAGTTTCCATTCTTTCCCGTCAATCTTCACCGATCCGGCGTAAACGGGAAGGTAGCCGAACACTGCCTGCATGAGTTCACTCCGTCCCGCGCCAACAAGGCCGGAAAAACCAAGGATTTCTCCTTTTCGCAGTTTAAAGCTAATATCTGTAAATTTCTCTCCTGTGAGGTGGTTCACCTCCATCAAAATCTCATCAGATACTTTCGTGGAGTAAAAGCGTTCATTCTGATCCACTTCATGTCCCGTCATCTGCCTGATGACCCAGTCGGTGTCAACATCTTCTGTTTTGGAAAAAGCCACCTTTTTCCCATTCCTGAAAACAGTAATCACGTCCGACAGCAGGAATATTTCCTCCAATTTATGCGATATAAAGATAATCGCTTTGTTTTCTTCTTTTATCTTTCTCACCACATCAAACAGGATTTCTGTATCCCTGCTTGTCAAACTGGTAGTGGGCTCATCCAGCATCAGAACATCGTAATCCTCATGTACTGTTGCACGTGCGATCTGAAGAAGCTGCTGAGATGATACGGAAATATCCTTTACCAGATCACTTGGTTTAATGGGAATGGAAAACTTCTCCAAAATAGGGACCGCCCTTTTTTCCAGCTCTTTTTGATTAACTGTACCTTTGATACCGGATTTCTCATACGGCATGAACAGATTTTCCGCAACGGACATATATCCGAACAGGTCGATTTCCTGGGGCACATACGCGATTTTTCCGAAAAGCGCCTTATTCTTCACTGCGTTTTCCCCGCCGATCAGCACCTCTCCTTCCTCCGGCTCATAGACGCCGGTGAGACATTTGATCAATGTACTTTTACCCGCACCGTTCTCTCCGATAATCGCATGTATCTCTCCCGGTTCAAAGGCCACATCTACAGAATCCAGGGCGACAACGCCCGGAAACATCTTTGTAATATTTTTCGCCTCTAATATTTTCATAGACATGCTCCTCACACTAAAGCGGGGGCGAGCAACTTGATTAAATCGAGTTACAAGCCCCCGCTTACTAGTCGTTAAAAAAACTATTTACTGATCGCTCCTACTCTGACTGAGCGCTAACAATCTCAATCCACTCATCTACATTGTCCTGTGTGATCTGTCCGATTCCCGTGTCAACCATTGCCGGAAGATCCATCCCCTGGGCTGCCTGGTATGCCATAAGAACCGCGTACATTCCCTGCTCCTGGGGAAGTGTGGAGGATGTGGCTGTGATCGTTCCTGACTTCACGTAATCAAGGATCTCGATCAGATTATCCATGGCAACGAATGTCACCTGATCCTGCATGCCTTTTTCCTCAATGGCTGCTGCTACGCCAGCGCCACAAGCGTCACAGTTCAGGTATCCGGTCAGATCCGGGTTAGCCGCCAGAACCGCCGCTGCCTGGGACTGAGCCGTCTCAACGTTGTCATTGTCGATACCGCCGTCAATCACTTCAATATCCGGATACTGTGCCAGAGCATCAAGATGAGCCTGATATCTCTCTGCATGGTTGGGAGCGGTAGGCGCGCCCTGCATAACTGCCACTTTTCCGGATGTGCCCATGTTCTCGATCAGCATATCCACAGCAATCTCTGCCTGCTCCGCGAAATCATTACCTACGGATGTCAGCCCGCTACCTTCAGGTGAGGGCGCGTCAAACAGGATTACCGGAATACCTCTGTCCTGGATCTCAGAAATAATATCCGCGCTTCCGTCATAATCTACAGGGTCGATCAGGATCGCTGTCGGTTCTGTGGCTGCTGCCTGCTCCAGTACCGAGTTCTGTTCAGAAACCTCTGCTGACTCCGGAGCTCTGTAATCAATCTTCACTTCCACTCCAAGCTGCTCGGAGAGAAGATCAGCCTCTTTCTGAGCTCCCTTGTTTACCTCATCGAACCATGCATGCACGGTTTTGGGTACAACAACAAAGGTCATGTCCTCTGCCGCTCCACCGCCGCCTTCGCTGGATCCTCCTCCGTCAGATGATCCTCCTGAACACCCGGCTGCCAGTGTGGCAGTCATAGCTGCTGTCAGCAATACCGCTAAAACTTTCTTTTTCATTTTACTCCTCCTTTTCTGAATTTTCTCTCTTTTTGATGGTTTTATTATATATCACGTTTTTTTCTTTTCCAACGAGACAAAATTTAGAATAAGTGAGACTAATTTTAGACATTATCGCAGGTTAATAATCTCATCCGAGATATCCTCCACATACTCTTCCCTGGATTTTATGATCACAACAGATGTACCTCTGGCCGCAAATTTCTTTATATATGATTTCACGATCGACACCCCATATGCATCGCACAGAATAAAAGGTTCAAAAAGGATGAGGACCTTGGGGTTGTAAATATACCATCGTTCCAAAGTCATGCTGATCACATCGTTGATTTCCAGACTCCCGGCCATTGCTGTCTGGTCTGTCTCTTCTTTTTCCATGTTCTCTCCTGCCATCCTTGCCATACCACCGGCGTAAGAAATATATTCCAGAGAGGAAATCTTGTAAAGGGACGGAAGCAGCAGGTTTTCCTCCACAGACATCTTTGTGAAAATCTCATCCTGTCCGCCCATGGATTTAACAGACACGATTTTATGCCTGACAAGGAAATCCGGGCTCACACTTCTATAACGCCGGCCATCTACAACATACTCGATATCCTCCTCTGGTATTCTGCCTGAAAGGGCCATAAAAAATCGTTCTTTCTCTTTTCCGTCCAATATAAGAAATGACGCCACTTTTCCTTTAGCAAACGCAAAATCTCTTCTCTGTTCTTTCTGAAACACAAAACCTTTTACTCTATACACAATATTTTCGTCTTCCGCCTGTTCCTGAACATACCTTCCCGCTGCTGTCTTCCCGGCTATCGTCCCTCCACTCAAAAGGAACTGCTCCAAATGCTCAGTGTCTCTGATATAACTCTTGGAGCATTTTTTCACAATGCGTCCCTTGCTGAAAATGATATATTTGTCGGACAGAAGATGCATGATCATATTAGAATGACTGTTCACGACAACAGCCATCCGGTCTGCTATCAATCTTTTCATCGCATCTGCAAAAAGCGCAATGTCCCTCGAGTCCATGCCCTCAAACTCATCTTCAATAATGACTAATTTTGCTCCCCTCTTCAGTGCTTTAACCAGATCTACGATTCTCTTTTCTGCCTCGGTGAGCTCCCTCATTTTTCTTGATACATCAAATTTTAGCCCCAGGCTTTCAAAATACTGTCCTATCTCCTGCGCCAGCTGTCTCCCATGCAGCAGCATACCGAGCCATCCTGTATCAACAAGGCCAATATATTCCGCCACTGTCCAGTCGTCGATCAGATAGTTGTCCGCGGTTATGCGATACACCTTTTCGCGCAGGTACTTGCTCCCGCTCACTTTTTCCCCCGCAATATAAACCGCGGCTCCGTCTATACCACCTTCCAGATTTCCGTCCAAAAGCTGTACGAGAAGATCTTTTCCTGAATAAGTAAGCCCGAGAAATCCCACGCATTCCCCTTCCAGAATGCAAAGTGAAATATTCTCGAGCCTGTTTGTCGAAGTATAAGTATAATTCAGATCATTAATCCGCAATATTTCTTTCTTCATTCTCCCCACCCCTGTCTGTCCCATCGTTTACCGGGATTGTAATTTCCACATCGGTTCCCTGTCCCGGTGTGCTGTATACATTGACACCATACTCCTCTCCGTACAGAAGCTGGATCCTCTTATGGATATTGGGAAGGGCAATCCCTGTATTCCTCTGATCCTTCCCGGCGCCGTCTTCCAGCTTTATATCCCTTGATCGAATCTTTTCATTCAGTTTCTTAAGCTTTTCTTTTTCAATTCCCTTGCCATTATCCGATATGGTGATGATCAGATTTTTTTCTGTCACGATCACCTCAATAACAACTTTCCCCCCTTCCAGTCTCTCCTCAAGCCCGTGGAAAATAGCGTTCTCCACAACAGGCTGGATGATCAGCCTGGGAATCAGGAAATTGTACGCCTCCTCATCTTCCTCGTCTATGATGATCTCCATAGAAAACCGATTGTTAAAACGGTACCTCTGTATCAGCATATAATTGTCAATATTTGCCATCTCATCTCTGAGGGTGACAAGACTTCCCTTTTTGCTGATACTGTTCCGAAAAAAGGCTGCCAGAGCCTCAACCATCCTTGCTATCTCCCGATTGTCGTCCATCAGGGCCTGTCCCCGGATGCATTCCAGTGTGTTGTAGAGAAAATGAGGATTGA
The DNA here is from genome assembly GCF_016900595.1 of Faecalicatena fissicatena. NCBI lineage: Bacteria > Bacillati > Bacillota > Clostridia > Lachnospirales > Lachnospiraceae > Faecalicatena > Faecalicatena fissicatena. The sequence goes on along the minus strand of NZ_JACLYY010000008.1, from coordinate 51,529 downwards.
TCTGGCTCTGAAGAGCTGTGAGCTCTGTCTGCTTGTCAAATATCTGCGCCGAGTTTTCTCTTGTCTTCTGGGCCGCATACCGGTCCATCATCTCTCTGATCTGTCTGATATACGGCACACTCTCCGTCCGTTCTTCAAACTCTTCGTCAGTCCAGTCTCGTCCCGCGAACATGTCCAGCGTCTCACCTAAATTTTTTAGCGGTTTTATCACAGCGCAAAAGGCAACAACGTCCAACATCAGCTGGAGTACGCAGAGGAAGAACAGTGTCACAGGGGGATAGCCTATCCGACCAAGTGCTCCCACCAGCAGAAAAACAAGCACTGTCTCTATCACTAATATAATTTTCGTAACCCGGATCTGTTTCATGCTTCCCTCCTACGAGTGCAGCTTACGGTAAAGAGCCGGCTTCACCCCGACTGTCTTGGTAAAAATCTGACTGAAATATCTGGAATCCTTATATCCCACACTCTCTGCGATCGCAGCGATCGTCTCATTTGTATCGCAGATCATTTCCTTGGCTTTCTCCATGCGGATATTGACAAGATATGCGCTGAAATTGATTCCTGTCTCTTTTTTGAAAAGTACGCTGAAATACACTGGATTAAGCCCGACAATATCAGCCAGGTCTTCCAGTACAATCTTCTCTCCGTAGTGCTCATCCACATACTGTTGTGCCTGTCTGATCGGTTTTGCAGACTCTGCTTCCATAGCCTCCCGGCTTGCGTCCAGGTACCCTCCAAGGCTCTCCTTCAGAAGACTTTTTAACGCCGGAATCGTATAGCAGTGCTGGCAGTTGGACTTCAGTCCTTTTCTGACACTTCTGGACTCATCGTGCTGCATATCGATATGTTCAAAGAAAAGAGTGATCAGAGCTTCAGCCAACTCATAGCATACGGAAAAATCCAGATCGTCTCTCAACATAAATTCACTGTACATCTGATTAATGCACTGTTCCAATTTCTCCCGGGAATAACTCTCGATACTTGTCAGTATATCATTTCTGTATCTGTCAATAAAATCAGCGGAATCTGTCTTTCGTCCGCGGGTAATGGACTCTGCGTAAATGATTCTGCCAACTCCCAGCTTGATCCTGTTTCCGACAGCCTGGTTCGCCTCACGTATAGAAAACCGGATCTCACTGAACTCCGTTCTCTCAGTTCCTACTCCTATCGTCACCTCATACTGTTCAAATCCCATCAGATATTCCTTAACGGATGAGAGGATATCGCTGATCCTGTTCCTGATCTCTTTTGTTTTGCTGCAGTCGTAGTTAAACAGACAGTAGATATGCAGATTTTCCTTCTCGCAGATCAGCACTTCCTCCGCCTCTGTCTGAAGGATACTTTCCACCGAAGAGGTGATTCTCTCAACAGTCAGTTTATCCTGCTTTTTATCATGCTTATTGTAATCCACGTAGTCCAGCTTAATATCAATCCCCCTGTAGATCTCTCCCTCCAGAGGCACCCGCATATCTTCCGGCTGGATTTCGTCTTCCTGCTCAATAATATTTTTCAGGAAATCTCTCTTAATGATCTGACGACTCTCAGAAACCGCTTCCCTCATCTCCATCTGTTCTATGGACTGCTGATATTTCTCCATAAGCTCTGTGTGAAGCTTTTTCATCACCTTATTGAGCTCGTTCTCATTGATCGGCTTCAACAGATAATCGTCTACGCCATACTGAAGTGCGCGATGCGCATACTCAAATTCCTTGTACCCGCTGATCACAATAAACTTCATCTCTTCATGCAGCTCTCTTGCCTTGCTGATCAGGTCAAGCCCATTCATTTTAGGCATACGGATGTCAGTGATGACAATATCAAGAGGCACTCTCTGTATGAGCTCAAAAGCGCTCTCACCGTTATCCACTACATCCACGCACTCCATATTGAATTCATCCCAGCGGATCAGATGCTTGATCAGCATCCCTATCCGAAATTCATCCTCAACAATTAAAACCTGCCATTTCCTCTTCTGCATTTTTTCTTCCTTCTCAATCGCAAAGATGTATCAGTTACGTTATCATCTGCTGGCCAACACCAAAAGTCTTCTCTTAAAACGGCGTCCCGATCATGTTGTAGGGCGTCACCTGATACACGTAATAATTCAGCCAGTTGGTGTACAGGTTGTTCCCGTGGGCCCGCCAGGTCAGGAGAGGCTTTTTCTGCGGGTCATCATCCGGATAGTAGTTCTCCGGCATCTCAATGGGCAGCCCCTTGGCCAGGTCTCTTTTATACTCCCCGTCCAGGGTGACCCTGTCGTACTCCGGGTGCCCCATGACGAAGATCTGGCGTCCGTCCCGGGCCATGGACAGGAAAGCCCCCGCCTTCTCTGACTCCGCCAGGATGGTGATCCTGCCGTCCGCGCGGATCCTGTCCGCCGGCACGTTGGTGTGTCTGGAGTGGGGTGCCAGGAACACATCGTCAAATCCACGCACAAGGGGGATCTTCCGGTTCAGCACCCTGTGGCTGAAGACGCCGAACAGCTTCTTCTCCAGAGGCACCTTGTCGATCCCGTAGTGGTAGTAGAGGGCCGCCTGGGCTCCCCAGCACAGGTGGAGGGTGGAGGTCACATTGGTCTTGGTCCACTCCATGATCTCGGTCAGCTCCTCCCAGTAGTCCACCTCCTCAAAGGGCATCTGCTCCACCGGGGCGCCGGTGATGATAAAGCCGTCGAATTTCTGATCCTTTACCTCCTTAAAGGGCAGATAAAACTTGTTCAGATGGCTGGTGGACGTGTTCTTGGACTCATGGCTGGACACATTGATGAACACCACATCAATCTGAAGGGGTGTGTTGGACATGGACCGCAGGATCTGCAGCTCCGTGTCCTCCTTCAGCGGCATCAGGTTCAGAAGCCCGATGCGGATGGGCCGGATGTCCTGATGGGTAGCCCGGTGCTCATCCATCACAAAGATATTCTCCTGCTCCAGTATCTCTTTTACCGGAAGATCGTTCTGTACTCGAATTGGCATAGTCTTTTCTCCTTTATCCTCTCTGAATTCTTCTATATATTCACTCTGTTATCTCGCTGTCCTGGCTCTGTTGCCTCACTTCTGGTCCTGCCTGCCGTTTTCCGCCTCGCTGCCCTGCCCGTCGCGGGTATCGCCGGCATCTCCGCCGCCCACGTAGGAGCCGCTGTCATCCACATAGCTCAGCTCGTCATAAAAGTCCGACTGAGTAGGGAGATTTTTATTCTCCAGCCGTCTGTTGACGATTGTCTGGACAATATAGTAGATCACCGCAAAGGTGGGCACCCCCATGAGCATCCCCGGGAACCCGAAAAGCCCTCCTCCCAGGAGGATGGAAAAGATAACCCAGAAGGCGGAAAGCCCTGTGCTGTTTCCGAGGATCTTAGGCCCGATGAAATTGCCGTCCAGCTGCTGCAGGAGGAAGATAAAAATAACAAAGTATACGCCCTTCAGCGGATCGGCCAGCATGATCAGGATAGCCGAGGGGATCGCCCCTATGTAGGGTCCGAAGAAGGGGATCACATTGGTCACTCCCACGATCACGCTGACCAGCATGACGTAGGGCATCCTCAGTATGGAAATGCCGATAAAACAGAGCACGCCGATAATGGCGGAGTCGATGATCTTTCCGATGATAAAGCCGCCGAATATCTCGTTGCTCTTCCTGGTCAGATGGAGGATGGCGTTGGCGTTCCTGGTGGAAAACACCGCGTAGACTGTCTTCTTTGTCTGGGAGACAAACTTCTCCTTGCTGAACAGCACATACACGGACACGATGACGCCGATCAGAGCGTTGAACACCTCGCTGAGGAAGCTGATCACGCCCTCCGTCAGGCTGGCCATCAGGTCGTTGATCCGGGCCAGCAGATCCGTGCGAAGCCAGTTCTGCAGCATATCCGTCCCCTCGCTGAGAGCCCGCTTTACGATATCGCCTATGGCAGAGTCATTCGCGTAGAACCTGTTGAACTCCCGCCCTAGGCTGTTCAGCTGCCCCGGCAGCGTCATCACCAGATCCCGGATACTCTTGTACAGCTCCGGTATCAGCATGTTGATCAGGGCAGTGATCAGGAAGAAGAGGAACACGACAGCCAGGGCGATCCCGGCCGCCCGTGAGAGCTTCTTTGCCTTTGTCTCGTTTTTCATCTTCTTTTTCAGCGCCGGTCCGAGATGCCGGTCCACCTGCTTCACAATGGGGTTCAGCAGGTAGGCGATGATAAGCCCGTACAAAATGGGCTTCAGCACATCCACCACAGTCCAGAGCACATCTGTCAGATTGGTGGCCCGCAGCAGGGCAAAATAAAACATAATTCCTGCTGCCACCACAATAAAATATGTAAGTCCCCGGCCAAACTGCTGGCGGATCCAGGAGGTTCCTCTCCCGCTCCTTGGCCTGTCCTTATTCTCTTTTTTTGTTTCCCTCTCCGTCTCGGTCATATCTATCATTTCCTTTTCATTCTGCGCATATAAACTATTATAGCAATGCCCATCTGAAAAAGCAACGCAGAAAGGAACAGCAGGCATGCGAAGGACATACAGAGAGGAAGGACAGCGCATATGCCAATACATATGCCGTCCTTCCTCTCTTTTTCATGATAGGAAGATTATTCCGTGCTCTCCAGCCGCTCTCGCGCTGCCCGCTCTAGTCTCAGCAGGTAAATGTGGTGCACTCTGTCTGGCTGCTCTGACAGGCATTTCCGCCCTCCACACTGATCTTTCCCGCGTTGCAGTGACAGTTGTCATTGTACTTGCACTGGACTGCCTGACAGTCCACACAGCTGCAGGCGGATGCGCTGCCTGTGCTGTTTCCCATTCCCATGCCGGCGGCGCCGCTGTAGGAATTACTCTGGGAATTGCTGTAGGAGCCTCCGAAGGAGTTGGTCTGGGCGCCTCCTCTTTCCTGGAAGCTGTCGCAGCTTGTCTCCTCCGCTCTCTGGGCAGAATTGCCTCCCACCTGGATCTTGTCCAGCGTACAGTAATAGTTCTGGTTGTGCATGCAGGTCTGTACAGTACATTTTAATTCTGGCATTGATACTACCTCCTTTATCTGTTTATCAGAGATAGTATCTGCACTTTTTTTGAAAAATATTCTTCTTTTTTACTCTGGCTTCTGCTTCCCCTGCTCCATCATCTCCACAAAGAGAGCGTGGATATCCGGGTAATCCTTTTTCAGGGACACGGGACGCCCCTTCTCATTTAGAAAGCAGTGCTTTGTCAGCCCCCGGCAGTGGACCATGCCGGTCTTCTCATCTGTCACCTCGTACTCCAGCGTCAGCTTGATGCCGTTGTACTCCTTCATCCTGGTCTGTATGGACACGATGTCCCCGAAGTGGACCATCCGCAGATAGTCCGCCTCCACTCCCAGGACCGGACTTCCTATGCCCAGGGCCTCCATTCTGTCATATCCCATCCCCATCTGCTCCAGAAGGTCTGTCCTGGCCTCCTCGAACCAGCGAATGTAGTTGGAGTGGTGGACGATCCCCATCTGGTCTGTCTCGTAATACTGCACTTTGTGTCTGTATTCCTGTATCTCTCTCATCATTTTTCCGGCCTCCTCACAGATCCGGCGTCCGGGTGCAGTCCCGACCAGCCGGTCTGGGGCATAGTCCCCAGCCTGTACATGTCTTCTTCCGTGATCTCAAATCCGAACACATCCTGGTTCTGCTTCATCCTCTCCATGGCGGAGGACTTGGGAAGGGGCACGATCCCCCGCTGGATAGCGTAGCGGATACACAGCTGGGCCACGGACACGCCGTACTGCCCGGCCATTTCCTGGAGCATCTCATTATCCAGGAGGGCCCGCCTGCCGATGGGGCTCCAGGCCTGCACCAGAATGTCCTTCTCCTGGCAGTACCTGACTGTCATCTCCTGGGTGTAGCCGGGATGGAACTCGATCTGGTCCACCGCCGGGCGGACGCGGCAGTCCTCCAGCAGATTTTCAATGTGATGGGGGAGGAAATTGCTGACGCCGATTGCCTTCACCTTTCCCTCCTCGTACAGCTCCTCCAGCCCCCTCCATGTCTCTTTGTCCAGCTGTTTCCAGTTACTGTAGCCCTCCTCCGGCAGGGGCCAGTGGATCAGGTAGAGATCCAGGTAATCGGTCTTAAGCGCCTCCAGAGACTGCCGGAAGGCCTCCTTTACATTTTCGTAACCCATCTGGGTCTTCCAGGCCTTGGACGTGATGAAGAACTCTTCTCTTGGGACGCCGCTTCTGCGTATAGCCTCCGCCAGATACTCCTCTGTCCCGTAGAAGGAGGCCGTGTCAAAATACCGGTATCCCGCCTCGATGGCCATCTGGATGATGTCTGCGCTCTTTCCGTCCGCCGCCTTGTAGGTGCCGTAACCAAGGCAGGGATTTTTCACTCCATTGTTCAAAGTGTAGCAGTCGTACATATTTTTCATATTTTTCTCCTTTATCTGCAAATCCACATTTTCCAGACCGCGAAAAATTCTCTTGTCATGTAGTTCAAAAACAGCACCGGGCCGCTGGGCGCCGGTATGGCCCGTGGATTTTGGTATCCTGTTCTCCTGGCATACTCCTTTGCCCTGTACATGTGAAAGCTGTTGGTCACGATCCCCACCGGCGCTGTCCGGTCCGGTATGAGCGGGCTGGAAAAGGCAAAATTCTCCCTGGTGGACGTGGAGCGCTCCTCCAGAATGAGCCTTGCCTGGCTGATCCCCCTTGCCCGCATGTACTCTCCCATGGCTCTGGCCTCGCTGACAGCCTCCTCCCTGCCCTGTCCGCCGGACAGGACAGCCATCGTCCCCGGATGCTCCTTCAGGTAGGAAATGGCTGTATCCAGGCGCCGGCGCAGGGAGACAGTCACCTCTGTCCCCCGGATCTGGGCGCCCAGGACAATGATAAAGGGGCAGTCCGTCTCCCGGTCCGGGCGCATCCCCCGGAGGATCCTGATTTCCACCAGCACAAATACAAAAAGGGCAATGGAAAAAGAACTCTCCACTGCCAGTCTAAGCCAGCGGGGGCCTGCAATGACGGCCGCATGCCCGAGAAGGCACGCCGCCCCGGCCCCGGGCCAGAACCCGGCAAAGGTAGAATTCCATTTTCCCATCGCCTTACAGATGATCAGATAATAGGCCAGACAGAAAACCGCTGCTGCCAGTATCATCTTATCTTCCGCAGCAGTGCTTGTATTTCTTTCCGCTTCCGCAGGGGCAGGGATCGTTGCGCCCTATCTTCTTCGGCTTGCGGATCGTGCCTGACTCCTTCTGCTCCTTGTAGAGGGCCTTTCTCTCCTCCTCAGTGAAAATATTGTCCCACTGGGGAAGATTGTAAAGCCAGTCAGCCTTGGCAGCCACCATGTTCTTATATAACAGGGCTTTATCATACACAAGGTTTACCTGTGTGTCCTCATCCATGGTTTCAATAGGGTTCGGCACCTTCAGGCTCTCGTCAATGCCGTCCAGAAAGCCTACCATAGTCATGACGCTGTGTCCAAATCTCTCCGCCAGCTCCTTGACCGTGCCGCGGACCTCCTCGTCCGGATTGGAGAGCAGCTTCTCATAGATTTCCTTCTCAATCTGGAAATAGGAAGCCCAGAACTTCTGAAGCTGGCCTCTGTCTGCCTTCTCATTGTAAGCGGTAGCCCGCCACTGTTCCAGTAATGTACTCATTTTTATACTCCTTTGTGCTCCTGCCTGTGCAGGTTTTTTTCTGTGCAAGCCCTATTATATACTATTTTCCCCGATTTTCAAAGAGGATGGGTTTGATTTTTTAGCTGTTTCCCGATATAATGATGCCAGGATTGTGAAAGCCCGCAGCACGGAACAATCCGTGGACATCGTAAATATGTTTCTGAAAGGAGCCCCTTCCATGGAAAAGATCAGACGGATCCTGGCGGCCTGCGCAGCCCTGCTGCTCCTCGTCATGTACGGCAGCACCCTGTTCTTCGCAGTCACTGACCATTCACAGACAATGGGCCTTCTGAAAGCCTCCATCGTCTGCACCTTTGTCATCCCCGTCCTTCTGTACGCCTACACTCTAGTGTACAAAAATATCCAAAACAGCCGCCCGCCCTCCGACGAGGAGAGCTCCCCCGAAAATGCGGGGAAGGCTGCAGAAGCGTCTGACCCCGGACAGGATCAGACGTAGAGTCCGGCCCACATCCAGGCCGGGCTTTTTTCCTTCTCCCGGCTCCGTCTGCGCTGCTGTGCCTCCTTTATCTTCTGTCTCTTACTCAAGTATTCTTCCATGGAAATCGCTTCCTGGCTGATGTCTTTTCTCTCGCTGTTTCTCATGATGCATACCTCCACTTCTACTTATTTATACTCCATACTCCGTTTTCCCGGCTTTATTATTATATTGCCGGCTTTCTGTTTTTATGACTTTTTTCTTCTATGCTGCTACTATACTCCGCAAATGTGTCTTCTGTATGGAGAGAACCTAAAATAAAAGTAAGGAATTTCTTAAAAAAGTATTGTCACTGCTCCTCCAGGGAATGCTTTTTCCTGATCACTACCGTCTCATCGTAGCAGGCAAATATCTTCTCAATATGCTCCTTTTCAGGTGCCGGCGTCAGAAGGCTCACAATTGGCACGATGATCATTCCCGCCACCATGGCCAGAGCGCCTGCGTTGATGGGGGAGGCGATATATCCTATGAACATGTTGGACACGGTGATGCCCACGCCGGCGATGAAGCTGGCCCACACGGCCGCCCTTGTGGTCCGCTTCCAGTACAGGCCGTACAGGAAGGGAGCCAGGAATGCCCCTGCCAGAGCGCCCCAGGAAATGCCCATAAGCTGCGCGATGAAGGCCGGCGGGTCCAGAGCCAGCACAACAGACAGGAGGATAAAGAACACGATCAGCAGCTGCATCACAATGATCTGCTTTTTCTCGCTCATCTTCTTCATCACTGTATCCTTCAGGAAATCCAGCGTCAGGGTGGAGCTGGATGTGAGGACAAGGGAGGACAGGGTTGACATGGACGCCGACAGCACCAGGATCACCACAATGCCCACCAGAATGTCCGGAAGTCCCGACAGCATAAAGGGAATGATGCTGTCGTACACCACGGATCCGTCCGCCCCGTAGATCTCCGGGGAGTCAAAGAGTCTGCCAAAGCCGCCCAGGAAGTAGCATCCTCCGGACACCACAATGGCAAACACAGTGGAGATGATGGTTCCCGTCTGAACCGACTTCTCATCCCGGATGGTGTAGAATTTGTGGATCATCTGGGGCAGTCCCCAGGTTCCAAGGGAAGTCAGGATGATCACTCCCAGCAGGTTTAAGGGATCCGGGCCGAAGAAGGATGTGAAGGCTCCGGGCTGCCCCATTGTCACCTCCACGTCGCTGGGGATCCGGGCCATCTTACCTACGGCCTCCATGAAGCCTCCCTGGCCTGAGAGAACCGCCGCGATGACCGCCACAATGCCCGCCAGCATGATGATGCCCTGGATAAAATCATTGATGGCTGTGGCCATGTATCCGCCCAGTATCACGTACACGGCCGTGATCACCGCCATGAGGATCACGCACCACTCATAGGGAATGTTGAAGGCCATCCCGAAGAGCCTGGAAAGTCCGTTGTAGATGGACGCTGTGTAGGGCACAAGGAAAATGAACACGATGGCTGACGCCGCGATCTTCAGCCACCGGCTTCCATACCTCTCCCCGAAGAAATCAGGCATGGTCCTGGAGCTCAGGTGCTGGCTCATGACGCGGGTTCTCCTTCCAAGGACAACCCAGGCGAGAAGACTGCCGATAACCGCGTTCCCAATTCCGATCCAGGTGGAGGCAAGGCCGTATTTCCACCCGAACTGCCCAGCATATCCCACAAAGACGACCGCTGAGAAATAGGAGGTTCCGTAGGCGAATGCTGTCAGCCACGGCCCCACTGACCGTCCTCCCAGCACAAATCCGTCTACACTGCCCGCATGTCTCCTGGCATAGATCCCCACTGCCACCATGACAATAAAAAATAACAGCAGGATCGTAAGCTTGATGATCATTTTTGTTTCCTCCTTTTCTCCGCTTTTTCTTCGTCGCTTTAAACCGCAACGCTTTAACGTGTTAAATTATTTCTCTAAAAGAATACCACAGCCCGGGCTGTCCTGTCAACACAAAATGTACAACGAAAACAGGCGGCATGGCCTGTCAGCCATGCCGCCCGAAGGGGATCAAGATCAAACTATTTATTTCTGTAGATAATGTCTCTTCTTCCCGGTCCGTTGGAGATCATTGTGATGGGGTAGCCGATCTCCCTCTCGATGAACTCAATGTAGTTCCTGCAGTTCTCCGGAAGGTCCTCGTACTTCTTAATGCCCCGGATATCGCACTTCCAGCCGGGGAGAGTCTTGAGGACCGGCTTTGCCTTCTCCAAAAGATGGGTGGTGGGGAACTCTGTCGTCACTTCCCCGTCGATCTCGTAGCCCACACAGACAGGGATCTCATCCAGATAACCAAGCACATCCAGCACTGTGAAGGCCACGTCTGTAGTTCCCTGCAGTCTGCAGCCATACTTGGAGGCTACACAGTCGAACCAGCCCATACGTCTCGGGCGTCCTGTGGTGGCGCCGAACTCGCCGCCGTCTCCTCCCCTGCGCCTCAGCTCGTCCGCCTCCTCGCCGAAGATCTCGCTGACAAAGGCGCCGGCGCCGACAGCGCTGGAGTAGGCCTTGCAGACAGTGATGATCTGCTTGATCTCATAGGGCGGGATACCGGCCCCGATGGCGCCGTAGCCTGCCAGAGTGGAGGAGGATGTGACCATGGGGTAAATGCCGTGGTCCGGATCCTTCAGGGAGCCGAGCTGGCCCTCCAGCAGGATCTCCTTGCCCTCCTTGAGAGCGTTGTAAAGGTAGAGTGATACATTGCACACATAGGGCTCGATCATCTCTTTGTACTCTTTCAGTTCTCTATAAAGGTCAGCAGGATCGATCAATGGTTTATGGTACAGATGCTCCAGCAGCACGTTCTTCTGCTCTGCCACCCGGACAGTCTTCTCCTTGAGCAGCTCATCGTCAAAGAGCTCGCTTACCTGGAAGCCGATCTTTGCGTATTTGTCTGAGTAGAAGGGCGCGATACCGGATTTCGTGGACCCGAAGGACTTTCCTCCCAGTCTCTCCTCCTCGTAGGCGTCAAAATTCTTGTGGTAGGACATCACGATCTGCGCTCTGTCTGACACAAGGATCTTCGGCATGGGCACCCCTTTCTCCACGATGGACTGGATCTCTCCGAAAAGTCTGGGAATATCCAGCGCAACCCCGTTGCCGATAATACTTGTGGTGTGACTGTAAAACACGCCGGAAGGCAGTGTGTGAAGTGCAAATTTACCGTAATCATTTATGATGGTGTGTCCCGCGTTGGCACCGCCCTGGAAACGGACGATTATATCCGCGTTCTCCCCCAGCATGTCGGTAATCTTGCCCTTACCTTCATCGCCCCAGTTCGCACCTACTACTGCTTTTACCATTATCCATTCCTCCTGTGTATCATTTACATTCATGGCTCACAAACAGCCATATGCATTATACTATATTTTTCTCCTGTTGTACAACACTTATTTCCCAACGGGCCTGCTTTGCCGGCTACATGAGAGGAGCAACCAGTCTGAGCACCTGCCCTGCTATCTTGGAGAACAGGCTCCTGTTTCTCAGCTCCACAAGACTGACCTTGTGGCACTTCATGAGTGTCTCCTGAAAATCTCTCTCCACCCGGTCCACCACGGAATTGTTGTATATGAACACGCCGCACTCAAAATGCAGGTAGAGACTCCTGTAGTCCAGGTTGATGGTACCCACCGTGGCCGTGTCATCGTCTGACACAAAGACCTTGGCGTGGACAAAGCCCGGCTTGTACTCGTAGATCTGGACCCCCGCCCGGATGAGCTCCCTGTAGTAGGTCTTGGCCACCACAAAGGCGTACCACTTGTCCGGAATGTGAGGCATGATGATGATGACCTCGATGCCGCTCTTGGCCGCCCTTGTCAGGGTAGTGATCATCTCATTGTCCAGTATGAGGTAGGGGGTCATAATGTGCACGTACTTCTTCGCATGGTTCAGGATGTGGAAGTACACCTCCTCCCCCACATTTTCATCGTCAAACGGGCTGTCCCCGTAGGGGAGCACGTACCCCAGCTCTCTTCGCAGCCCCTGCCGCCTTGGAGTCAGGTAATGCCCGTAGTGCTCCTCCTCCTTCTCGTCCACGTTCCACATCTGGAGGAACAGCATGGTCAGGCTCTGGACCGCGTCCCCCTTCAGCATGACAGCCGTGTCCTTCCAGTGGCCGAACCGCTCCTTCCGGTTGATGTACTCGTCCCCCAGATTGATGCCTCCCGTAAAGCCCACCCGGCCGTCAATGACGCAGATCTTCCGGTGGTCCCTGTTGTTCTGCACGGTGGACAAAAAGGGCTTGATAGGGTTCATCATCTTGCACCGGATGCCCTTTCGCTCCAGCTCCTGGGGATAGTCGTAGGGCAGGTTGGAGATGGCGCAGGTGCCGTCGTACATGAAGCGCACCTCCACCCCCTCCCTTGCCTTCTGCACAAGGATCTTAAGGATGGTGTCCCACATGTAGCCCTTCTCCACGATAAAATATTCCATGAAAATGTATTTGCGGGCTTTTTTCAGCTCAGGGACAAGGGCCTCAAATTTGTCCTCCCCCAGCGGAAAGTAGGTCACCTCCGTGTTCCGGTATGTGGGAAATCCCATGTGATGGGCCAGGTAGTAGGCCAGATTCGCATTGGACGGCTTGCTGGCCCGCAGCGCGTCCACCACGTCCATGTCCTGCATCATGTAGGGATCTGTCTCTATCTTCAGGGTGGCCAGCCGCTTTCCCATCCACCGGGCGCCCACCTGTGTCTTTACATATATATAGAACAGTGTGCCCACCGCGGGAAACGCCATGACGCAGAGCATCCACGTCATCTTAAAGGCAGGGTTTCCCTCCGCGTTGATAATATAGATCAGCACGACAACACCCATTACTCTGAGAATTCCGTTTATAAAAAGCGCGTACGACTGCAGCAGATTTGTTGTCACCACAAAAATTCCAAGCTGTATCAGGATCAGAAGAAGAATAAATCCTGTACGGCTGAATATGATCCTGGAAAGCCCTGACCGCGCCTTTCCCGGTTCGTTTTTTCCCATAAAGTCCTCCTTATCTTGTCTGACGCAATATAGTGTAACACACTTTCCCGGCCTCTACAACCGGACCTGTGCCCGGAATTTCGCCAGTATTTGCATGTTTCCCCTTTCTTTTTTTGTTCAAAAGTATTACAATGTATCATAACATACACGCAGTCTGCAGAAAGGAGTCATGAATATGTCTAAATGGATAAAACGCGTGCTCGGTCTGGCCGCTGTGGGAAGCGCCGCTGCCGGACTTTACTATTATCTGAAAAAATCTTCTTCAGATACCACGGATGACGATATGGATGAGTTTGAGGATGAGGATTTTGACCTTGACAACGACCTGAAGCCGGTAGGCGACCGGGAGTACGTTCCCCTCAACACCCCTCCCAGGGAGGACAGCGAAGAGGATGCGCAGGAGCCTGCCGATAAAAAAGAAGAGGCCGGCAGCGAGGACAAAAAGGACGCATAAAAATCACGTGAAAATGAAGTCATGTAAAAAGCGGGAGCCTTCCCGGTGATCTGCAAGGATCATCCAGGGAGAGCTCCCGCTTTTATGTTTCATTTTCGGTTCGCGCTTCCCTTCTGTTCACACGTCCCGCTTCCATATCCCGCAGAGAATGTCGCAGGCCTCCTTGATCCGCTCCTCAGGCATGTTGGCATAGCCCAGAAGGATGACCGCCTCTCTGCCCGGCTCGCCCACGATGTAGTCTGACATGCCGTACACCCGGATCCCCCGGGCGGCCGCCTTCTCTATCAGCTCTCTCTCCGTCCTGCCGTCGTCAAAGTGAAGGAGAAGGTGTACTCCCGCGTTCTCCCCGGATATCCGGCATGTGTCCGCCAGGGGCTTCAGTCCCGCTATGAGCTGGTCGTGCCTGCCCCTGTACAGGGACCGTGTCTTGTTGAGATGGCGCTCATAGTACCCCTCCTCCAGGAAGCGGCACATGATGAGCTGATCCACCTTGGACACAGTGGAATTGATAAACCCCAGCTTTCTTTCGTACTCCACGCACAGGACTTCCGGGAGCACCATGTAGCTGAGACGGATGGCAGGGGCAATGGACTTGGAAAAGGTACCCAGGTATATGACCTTCCCCCTGGCGTCATAGCCCTGGAGCGCCGGAATCGGCTTCCCCTTGTAGCGGAATTCACTGTCATAGTCGTCCTCCACAATATATCTGCCTCTTTTCGCCTCCGCCCAGGCCAGCAGCTCCATCCGCCGGCGGATAGGCATGACGATCCCGGTGGGATACTGGTGGGAGGGCGTCACGTAGGCGATGTCCGCCCCCGACTCCTCCAGCAGCCGGGTGTCCATTCCCCGCCTGTCCATGCGGATGGGACAAACCCTGTAGGACTGGCTCCGGAAGAGCCGGTAGGCCTGCATGTAGGTAGGGTTCTCCACGGCGATGACATGATCTCTCCCAAGCAGGGAGCAAAGGAGCATGAGGAGGTAGTCGCTCCCGGCCCCCACGACCACCTGCCGGGGTGAGCAGTTCACTCCCCTGGCCTGGTAGAGATAGCTGCAGATCGCTCTGCGGAACTCGTACTCCCCCTGTGGCTCACCCAGCCGGAAGAGCTCTGTCCTGTCATCCAGCAGCACCTCCCTGGACAGCTTCCGCCAGATGTTGTAGGGAAAGCTGTTCAGATCTACCCCGTTGGGCGTAAAGTCAAAGCGGTATCTGAAAGACGGCTTCTTTTCCTCCCGCTTTTTTTCATCCCTGGCCGGGGCCGGCTCCAGATGCCACAGCTCCTCCACCTCTGCCACGAAGTATCCCCTGTATGGGACAGCCTCGATGTAGCCCTCTGAAAGAAGCTGCTCGTAGGCCATCTCCACTGTGCTCCTGCTGACCTCCAGGTGGCTGCACAGAGCCCGGGTGGAGGGCAGCTTCTCCCCACAGGAGATCCTGCCTGTCCTTATATTTTCTTTTATATACCTGTAAATCTGCTCGTACAGCGGCGTGCCGCTGTGAGGCGCAAGATGGATCGTCAGCTCGTTCATGGCACGGCTATTTAGGCAGCTTAAAGGAGCTCTTCAGGGACACGATCCTGTTGAACACGAGGGCATCCGGCCTTGAGTCCCTGGCATCAATGCAGAAATAGCCGTTTCTGACGAACTGGAAGCTGTCGTAGGCCTTTGCATCCTGGAAGCTGGGCTCCACAAAGCAGTTCTTCCGGATCTCCAGAGAGTTGGGGTTCAGGTTCAAAGAGCCGTCCTCCTTATTGTACACACCCTTCTCCTCATCGATCAGGTTCTCGTAGAGACGGATCTCTGCCTTCTGGGCACAGGAGACCGGAACCCAGTGAATGGTTCCCTTGACTTTCCTTCCTGTAAAGCCGGAGCCCGCCTTTGTCTCCGGGTCGTAGGTGGCATGTACCACGGTCACATTGCCCTCCTCGTCGGTCTCGTAGCCCACGCACTTCACAAAGTAGGCGTGCATCAGGCGCACCTCATTTCCCGGAAAGAGGCGGAAATATTTCTTCGGAGGCTCGATCATGAAATCATCCCGCTCAATGTACAGCTCTCTCTCAAAGGGAAGCTGTCTCATTCCCAGCTCCTCGTTCTCCAGGTTGTTAGCCACATCCAGGTATTCCTTCTCTCCCTCCGGGTAGTTGTCGATCACCAGCTTGATGGGATCCAGGACTGCCATCATGCGGGGGCGCTTCATCTTCAGGTCCTCCCGGATGCAGTACTCCAGCATGGCGTAATCCACAGAGCTCTGGCTCTTGGACACACCGCACATCTCCACGAACATCTTGATGGACTCGGGCGTAAAGCCTCTCCTTCTCAGAGCCGCGATGGACACAAGGCGGGGGTCATCCCAGCCGTCCACAATGCCCTCCTGCACCAGCTTCTTGATATAGCGCTTGCCTGTCACCACGTTGGTCAGGTACAGCTTGGCGAACTCGATCTGGCGGGGAGCCGGATCGAATTCACATTCCCTCACCACCCAGTCGTAGAGAGGCCTGTGATCCTCAAACTCCAGTGTGCAGATAGAGTGGGTAATCTTCTCCACCGCGTCCTCGATGGGGTGGGCAAAATCATACATGGGGTAAATGCACCATTTATCTCCCGTATTGTGGTGAGTCATATGGGCCACCCGGTAGATGATGGGATCCCGCATGTTGATATTGGGGGAGGCCATATCAATCTTGGCCCGCAGCACCTTCTCCCCGTCCTTGTACTCCCCGTTTTTCATAGCCTCGAAGAGGGCCAGGTTCTCCTCAACGGAGCGATCCCTGTAGGGACTGTTCTTGCCGGGCTCTGTGAGAGTTCCTCTGTATTCCCGTATCTCCTCCGGGCTCAGGTCGCAGACGTAGGCCTTTCCCTTCTTGATCAGCTTCACCGCGCACTCGTACATGATATCAAAATAGTCGGAGGCAAAATACAGATGCTCTCCGTAGTCAGCGCCCAGCCACTGCACATCCTCCTTGATGGACTCCACGAACTCCATATCCTCCTTGGTGGGGTTGGTATCGTCAAACCGCAGGTGGAAGGTGCCGCCGTACTTCTGCGCCAGCCCGTAGTTTAAGAGGATGGACTTGGCATGTCCGATGTGGAGGTACCCGTTCGGCTCCGGCGGGAACCTGGTACACACATTGTCGTACACTCCCTCTCTGAGATCTTTATCTATCTCCTGCTCAATAAAATTTTTGGAAACCACTTCTTCTCCCATGTCAACCTCCTGATAACAATAATTGATCTGGTCATGAAGAATATCTTACCATACTTCCCGGCAATCCACAAGCACAAGCCGCAAGGTCTGGCGGGAAACCAGGCTAAAAATCCGTGTAGCTCTTTCCGGACAGCAGAGCTGTGTTCTTTGCCGCCGCCATCTCTGACACGGTCACAAGCTGATAGCCCGCCTCCTGGAGCTTTGGTATAAGCTCCAGGGCCGCGTCCACAGACTCTGTATGTATGTCGTGCATCAGGATGATGTCGCCGTCATCCACAGAGCTCATGACCGTGTCTATCGTCTTCCTGGCGTCCCTTGTCTTCCAGTCCAGCGTGTCGATGTTCCACAGGATCATGGGCATCCCCACGTTCCCGGACACGGTGCTGTTGATGGCTCCGTAGGGAGGGCGCATGACCGTGGCCTGGGAGCCGGCGGCCGCCTGGATGTTGTCGTTTGTCCGCCGGATCTGGGAGGACACGCCCCTTTCGTCCAGCTTAGTCAGGTCCGGGTGGTCATAGGAGTGGTTCCCCAGCTCGCAGCCTGTGTCCTTCATCTGCTTTACCAGCTCCGGGTAAGAGGAGACCTTCTCCCCCAGCATGAAGAATGTGGCGTGGGCGCCGTACTTTTTCAGCTGATCCAGTATCTCCCCTGTCCTCTTCCCGGGGCCGTCGTCAAAGGTGAGGGCCACCATAGGACGGGACGGGTCCACCTGGCTCTCCTTCACGGAGAGAAATTTCCCGTCCCCGTCAAAGGAATAGAGGGAGAGGCCCATGTAGACGTCCCCCACAGCCATCTTCCCCTTCTGGTCAAAATAGTACCGGCTCCCCTCTATCTCCTGCCAGCCGGTGAGGGCCCGTCCGTCCGCCCCAAGGTAATACCTGCCGTCCTCCCCGTCCTTCCACTGGCCGGCCTCCATGGCGCCGCTGTCGTCAAAGAAATACCTGCCTCCGCCGATCTCCTGCCAGCCGGTTGCCATGTCCCCGGCAGAGTTAAAATAGTAGCTCTTCTTCTGCCAGGTGACAAAGCTGTCTGTGACCCATGAGCCGTCATACCGCTGAAATTTTCCGTCCTTCCACTGACCCACAGGGTTTTTGACCGTCAAGGTGCCGTCTTTTAGCTGGATCTGCACCTTCTTTTCCCAGTCTCCTCCCAGCTTTTTCTTCAGCTTCCCGCCAAGCTCGATCCGCACGGGGTAAGTCCCCTCCATGGACAGGTCCGCGTCGCACACAAGGGAAAAACCCTCTCCTCTCTCCAGCTGGCGCATCAGCTCCTCTGCCGTCCATTTCTTCTGTTTGTCCAGTCGGATCCTCTTATTGTACTTTTCCGTATCCGAAGTCACCTTTGCAAACAGAGGCGGCTGCTCCTCCCCCACATAGACCTCCTGGTCCGGGGCGGCGATCTGTATCCGGGCCTGCCGCCCAAAGCCGGACAGGACAAGGAGCGTTCCCGCGGCTCCGGCGCAGACAAGCAGGATGGCTGCGGCCACCAGCAGCCTGGCTGTGAGCCGTTTTCTCCTTCTTCTGCGCATCCGCTCCCCTGCCCCGGGTCTGCCATGTATCCGCCCTCTTGTCTCTCTGCTTTTCCCCTTCCTGTTCATTGTCCCTCTTCATCCTCCCCAGACATACTCTTTTCGACAGAGTATAACCTAATCCGACAGGATCCACAAGAAGGGCAATGAATACTTAAGAAATGTAAAGAAATTCTTAAATTTTCGCACAAAAAAAATGGAGCATACGGGACTTGAACCCGTGACCTCCACACTGCCAGTGTGGCGCGCTCCCAACTGCGCTAATGCCCCATTCAACAATATGAGTTCCATTATAAATGGAAAAGCTGCCTAGCGGACTTGAACCGCCGACCTCCGCCTTACCAAGGCGACGCTCTACCTACTGAGCCAAGGCAGCATATATTTCGTAAGCAACATGAATAATATACAATATAAAGCCGGACTTGTCAATGACTTTTTTGAAAATCTCTTTTTCTGTTTTCAGGCCCACGGGAGCATCTGCGGCTTTGCAGACGCTCCCGCGCTCCTGTCCCGTCTTCTCACCGGTCCTCTTTTCAGGCATCAGGCTATTTTCTCTCCTGCGTCTCCTCCTCCGGCTTTTCCTTTTTCCACACAATGGCTTCCTTGATGCGGTGGTTTTCCACGGCCAGAACCCGGATCTCCAGGTCGTCAGTGCCGCAGACAAAGGTCTCCCCGTTCTCCGGGATGCGGTCTATGACGCCGCAGACGTAGCCGCCAAAGGTGTCATAGTCCTGGGCGGGGAGTTCTACCTTCAGCTCCTCAGCCACATCCTCCACGTCCGCGCCTCCCTGGATGCGCCACTGGCCGTCGGCGATCTTCACGATGTCCTCCGGCTCCTCCTCGTCGTCCGGGTCATAGAGATCCCCCACCAGGGACTCCATCAGGTCGTGGAGGGTGATGATGCCGCTGACACCGCCGTACTCATCCACAAGCACAGCAAAATAGATGCGCTTCTTCTTCATGTTCTGGAACAGGGTGTTGGCCTTCATGGTCTCCGGCACAAAGTAGGCCTTCTCCACCGCATTTGCCATGACATTGTCCCTGCTCTTGTCCTCCAGGCGGAAATAGTCCTTCGTGTCCAGCACGCCCACTATGTCCTCCTGGTTCTCGTTGCAGACCGGATAGTGGGTGTGTCTGGTAGAGTGGATGAGGGTCTCCCACTCCTTCATGTCCTCGTCCAGGTACAGGCAGTCCATGTCCACCCTGTGGGTACAGATCTGCTCCACGGAGATGTCGTCAAACTCAAACACGTTGCGGATCATCTCGCTCTCCTCGCTGTCAATATTTCCCTGGGCATTTCCCTCCATGAGGAGCATCCGGATCTCCTCCTCCGTCACCTGCTCCTCCTCTTCCTCCGGGTTGATGTGCAGAAGCCGCAGCATGCCGTTGGTGGATTTGGTCAGCAGGAACACGATGGGCGCAAATACCTTGGACACCCCGTACAGAAGGCCGGACAGCAGAAGGGAGAGCTGCTCCGACTTCTTCATGGCAATCCGCTTGGGCACCAGCTCGCCGAACACGAGGCTGAAGTAGGCCAGTATGACTGTAATGACCACAAGGGCCACCGTTCTCACCACCCGCTCCGGCACAGCCACTCCCATGCTGATGATCCAGTCCGAGAGAGGGCCGGAAAAGCTGTCCGCCGCGAAGGCACTTCCCAGCTGTCCTGCCAGGGTGATGGCCACCTGGATGGTGGACAGGAACTTGGCGGGCTGCTCTGTCAGCGTGTACAGATGGCGTGCCCGGCGGTCTCCGTCCTCCGCCATTTTTTTCAGTTTCGTCTCGTTCATGGAGATCACGGCGATCTCCGCGCTTGCAAAGATCGCGTTCAGCGCGATCAGTACAACCTGTAAAATTAATGGTCCAACCATTTCTTTCTTAATCCTCCCGATCGATCATTAATGTAATGAATGTAATGTCATAAGTAATATCGCAAAAGGGTATAACCCACAGGCCCCGCGTCGTACCGGCGCGCGCCTGCAGGCTATACCCTTATCTATTCATGATATCACATGGATCATTCTCTTCCTGTGCCCACAAATCTGCCGCACACACTGTCATCTGAAAGCATGCACAGCTCTCAGTGTCACTGTCATCGTCCATGTATGTAATCACACCTTTCTTTTCTGCTTGTTCCCGGCATTTGTCAGATTTATACCGGATTGATAAATAAAATATCACACTTCCGGCTGTCTGTCAATCTTTCCCGTCCTCACTGCGCAGGATCTTCTGAGTTTTGGCCTTGATTCTCTGGAGGGCATTGTCCACAGTCTTGGGACTTTTGTCCAGCAGCCCCGCTATGGTCCGGTAGTCTGTCCCCAGAAGATGGAGGTAGAGCACCCTCCTCTCCAGGTCACTTAAAGCTCCCTCCAGCTCCTCCTCGATCCTCCTGGCATTGTCCTTGCTGAGGAAGGCCTGCTCCGGGTCGCTCTCCGTGCCGGCCTGGATGGTGTCCATCAGCTTGGCTCCCTCCCCCTCCTCCGGGTTCTCCCTCTCGTAGAGGGAGATGTAGGAATTTAAGGGGGTGTGCTTCTTCCTCCTGGACGCCTCTATGGCACTGTAGAGCTGCCTTCTGACACAGAGCCTGGCAAAGCTGTAAAAGGATGCCTCCTGGGTCGTGTCGTAGTCCTGGACGGCCTTGAAAAGGCCGATCATCCCCTCCTGGATGAGGTCATCGTTCTCTCCTCCCAGAAGGTACATGGCCTTGGCCTCCTTTTTGACCAGTCCCTTATATTTTTCCATCAGATAGTCCGTGATCGCCCGGTCCCCCTCCCGGAGCCTGCGTATCAGCTGCTCATCTGTCATCTGTTCATACTGAGGCATACTACCTTCCTTTCCGTCCCGCCAAAGCCTCCGGCCCTCTTCGCGCTCTAGCTCATCCTCTGGCGGACGATCTCGTAGGCCAAAACTCCCGCCGCCACCGACGCGTTCAGGGAGTCAATGTCCCCCTTCATGGGGATGGCTGCCGTAAAGTCACAGCTTTCCTTCACAAGGCGTCCCACGCCCTCCCCCTCGTTTCCGATGACAAGGCCGATGGGCCCCTTCAGATCCAGGTCATACATGAGCTCCCCGCCCATGTCGGCGCACACAAACCAGAGGCCTTCCTTCTTCAGCTCCTCCATGGTGCGGACCAGGTTGGTGACCTTGGCCACCGGCGTGTAGTTAATGGCTCCGGCGGAGGTGCGGGCCACTGTGGCCGTCAGCCCCACTGCCCGGCGCTTCGGGATAATGACCCCGTGGGCCCCGGCCAGGTTGGCTGTCCGGATGATGGCCCCCAGATTGTGGGGATCCTCCACATTGTCCAGGAGGATGAGGAAGGGGGCTTCCCCCCTGCTCCTTGCCAGCTTCAGCATATCCTCCACGCTGGCGTACTCCCATGCCGCGGCCTGGGCGATCACGCCCTGGTGATGTCCTGTCCCGGAGAGCTGGCCCAGTCTCTCCTTTGACACAAACTGGACGATAGTGTCGTGCTTTCTCGCCTCCCGCAGAATGGTCTGCACAGGGCCGTCCTTGCAGCCGTCCTGGACAAACAGCTTGTCAATGGTCTTCCCGGAGCGGAAGGCCTCAAGGACAGCGTTCCGCCCTTCGATCACAGTACTGTTTTTTTCTATCTCTCTGTCACTCATAGTTCATCCTCTTTATGGTTTTCGCGGACTTTGTCTTTACCGGGTACATCTTTACCGGGCACCTCTGCGCTTGGCACGTCTCCGCCGGCTTCGCCTGCCTCTTCCCCGGCCTCCAGGCTGTCAAGCCCGGCGCGGATCAGGGTGAGCATCCTCGCCCAGTCCCTTTTCAGGTAGAGATACCCCATAAGGGCCTCAAAGCCGGTGGCCCGCCTGTAATCTGTCACAGACTGGTTCTTGGCGGGGGACACGCTCTTGGCGTTCCTCCCCCTCTTGTAGACCCCGTGCTCCTCCTCTGTCAGGATCCCCTGCAGGGTGCGCATCATCCGGGACTGTGCGGACGCCTGCACAAGGGAGCTGGTCATCCTGTGGAGCTGGTTCACAGGGCGGTTCCCTTTGCTGACCACCAGCGTCTTGATGACCAGGTCATAGATGCTGTCGCCGATGTAGGCCAGGGTGAGAGGCGAATACTCCCGGATATCCGCCTCCTCCATCTGGAAGATCTCCCGCATATAGTCCTCAAACTTCCACTGTATCTTCTGTTCTACGCTCTTTTCCATTTTACTCCTTCACGTGTATCCTCAAGGATAATGCCCCTGGCTGCCAGCTCGTCTCTGATCTCATCCGCCCGGGCGAAATCCTTTGCCTTTCTGGCCGCCTGGCGCTCCTCGATGAGAGCCTCGATGTCCTCGTCCAGCATCTCTGTCTCCTTCACTACGATCAGCCCCAGCACATTGCAGAGCTTCTCCAGCACCTCCAGCAGCCCTTTCGCGTAAGCGGCGGAGCTGTCCTCGCCGGCAGTGGTATTGCAGTATTTCACAAGGTCAAAGACGGCGGCAATGGCGTCCGCCGTGTTGAAATCGTCGTCCATGGCGGTCTCAAAGGCTTTTACATACTCCTCTGTCTTCGCCAGCGCCTCCTTCTCCTCCGGGGACATGTCGGCGGTCTTTGCGTTTTCACTCAGATACTTCAGGTTCTCCGCCGCGTTCACGATCCTGTCCAGACCATTCTTGGAGGCCTCCATCAGATCCGCGCTGAAGTTTAAGGGGCTCCTGTAGTGGGCGCTTAGCATGAAGAACCGGAGCACCTGCAGGTCGTACTGCTCGCTGATCTCCCGGACTGTGCGGAAGTTGCCAAGGGACTTGCTCATCTTGTGGTTGTCGATATTTAAGAACGCGTTGTGCATCCAGTATTTTGCGAATTCCTTTCCGTTTGCCGCCTCGCTCTGGGCGATCTCGTTCTCGTGATGGGGGAACACCAGATCCTCCCCGCCCGCGTGAATGTCGATCTGCTCTCCAAGGTATTTCTTTGACATGACAGAGCACTCAATGTGCCAGCCCGGGCGGCCGTCGCTCCAGGGTGACTCCCAGGAGGGCTCTCCCTCCTTCTTGGGCTTCCAGAGCACGAAATCCAGCGGGTCCTCCTTCTCGTCCTCGCCGCTCACCAGCAGGGTTCTGTTGCCGGAGCGCAGGTCGTCCAGATTTTTGTGGGACAGCTTGCCGTAGTCCTTGAACTGTCTTGTGCGGAAATAGACTGTTCCGTTCTTCTCGTAGGCATACCCCTTGTCGATGAGCTGCTGGATCATCTCCACCATGCCGCAGATCTCCTCTGTGGCCAGGGGATTTTTTGTGGCGGGCTCAATGTTCATGCCCTCCATGTCCTTCTTGCACTCGGCGATGTATCTCTTGGAGATCTCGTCCGCGGACACCCCCTCCTCGATGGCCTTCTTGATGATCTTGTCGTCCACGTCCGTGAAATTGGAGACAAAATTCACATCGTAGCCCTTGTACTCAAAATATCTCCTGACCGTGTCAAACACGATCATAGGCCTGGCGTTGCCGATATGGATCAGATTGTACACCGTAGGGCCGCAGACGTACATCTTGACCTTGCCCTCCTCCAGGGGTACAAACTCTTCCTTTTTCCTTGTCATTGTGTTAAACAGCTTCATGTTGCTCCTCCTTATCTTCTTCCATCTCTATGGAATTGTCTTTCATGCATTTCATGTGCTTTTCCAGCTCTCTTAATTCCTTCTTCAGGCGGATATTATCCTGCTGGAGCTCACGGATGTCGTTGCTCACCGGGTCAGGCAGATGCACCTGATCCATATCCTCCCTGGGAATTTTCTGGTCTCCCATCTTCACGATGCGTCCCGGGACTCCCACCACAGTGCAGTTAGGCGGCACCTCCTTGAGCACCACCGCCCCGGCGCCGATCTTGGAGTTCTCCCCGATGGTAAATGACCCCAGTATCTTGGCCCCGGCGCTGACCATCACATTGTCCTTCAGGGTGGGGTGTCTTTTCCCCTTCTCCTTGCCTGTGCCCCCCAGGGTCACACCCTGGTAGAGGGTCACGTTGTTTCCGATGATGGTGGTCTCGCCAATGATAACGCCTGTCCCGTGGTCGATAAAGAGCCCCCTGCCGATCCTGGCGCCGGGGTGGATCTCGATTCCCGTCTTCCTGGCCGCCCGCTGGGACACCCATCTGGCGAGAAAGTAATGCTTCTTCCGGTACAGCCTGTGGGCCACCCGGTAGCTTAAAATCACCTTAAAGCTCGGGTAGAGAAACACTTCCCAGTTGGACTTGATGGCCGGGTCTCTCTCCCGGATCACCTGTATCTCTTCCCGAATATATTTTACAAGTCCCATATCCTTCCTCCCTTTTCTGGTCTTTCCATGTCAGGGGCGCGCCGCCATGCCGCGGATCGGCCGGGGAGTCCAAAGGGACTTTCCAGGAGAATAAAAAAGTCTCTTACAATACATGTAAGAGACGAATGATGATCCGTGGTTCCACT
Source organism: Faecalicatena fissicatena (assembly GCF_016900595.1). NCBI lineage: Bacteria > Bacillati > Bacillota > Clostridia > Lachnospirales > Lachnospiraceae > Faecalicatena > Faecalicatena fissicatena. Next base: position 26,856 of record NZ_JACLYY010000008.1, on the reverse strand, counting down.
CCTTTTGAAAGCACCCGCCTGCCTTGCGCACGCAGCTGCTCCCCGCTTTCCGGCTGATAACGCCCGCCCTCGCGTACCCGGCTAGTCAGCGCCGCACTCTTCTGAGCGCCCTCCTTTCGCCGGATCAACTCCCGGATGCACTTCATACGGATCTCGCCCGGAGCTGCTTTCAGCCGGTGACAGCTCCTCTCTGGTGGCTCCCTTCCATATTACTCTTTCCGTTCTCCGTTTTTACCGCTATAGCTACTATAGTATGTGAAAAGCCGGAATTTGTCAACCTCCGCCAGGCAGAGTTTTCTCTTTTTCCGGTTCGGTCATACTACCTCGTTCAAATAAACAGGAGACAGCGGAACGATTTTTTTCAGCTCCTCCTTCATCCTCTCCGTCACCGTGACTCCCTTTTCCTTTTCAATATGGTCCGGTGAAATCCTTCCAAAGACAAGCTTTGTGAGCGCCTCCACAGTCAAAGTGCCCTCGCTGTTCTCCGGCTTTCCCTCCATCAGCATGACTCCGGAAAACTCCGTCCCCGTCATCATGAACACCTGGTTGTTCTCAGGGATGATGGGATCTGTCACCTGAAAGCACACAGCTGTCAGATAGTTCAGCTCCAGAAGAAGGAGCAGCCTTTTCACATTCACCGGGCGGACCATGATCTTTGGTCTCTCCTCCGGCAGTTCCTCCACCGCAGGCAGGCAGTCCACAATCCGGCCCTCCTGCTCGCAGACCATCAGGCACCCCCCATCGCTTTCATATTCCCGGATGAGCCGCTCGTAGTAGGCCTGATCCCGCTTCGCATAGACCTTATACCGGCCCTTCAGCTCACTTTCGGCCATATCCGCAATGTCCGCCGCATCCGCCGAAAGGGCCTTTCTTGCGCTCCAGCCATCGGGAAGCTCCTCCTCCCCCCGGAAGTATCTTCGCTCCTGTTCATATACTGTGGAAAAGCCGTGAGGCAGATAGATCCCCTCCGCCGCCGGCATGAGGAAGGTAAAGGGCTCTCCTGCCCGGTACATATCCCGGAGGGCCGTCTTTAAGAGAGCCGCCATATACCCTCTCTTCCGGTAGGCCTCCTCCGTGGCCACCGCCACGATATAGTGAGAGGGCTCCTCCCTTCCGTTTACCATCAGGGTGTAGGGGTTGAGGTGGAGCATAGCCCGCATGCCGCCCTCCTCCTCCACTACATAGATGGTGTTGTCCTTCGTCTTTTCTGTATAGTAATAATCCACAAAGGAGGGGCTGTCCTCGGAGAAGATCTCCTCATACAATCTCCGGGTGCCGCCCTTCTCCCCGTCTTTCAGTTTTCTGATCCGCATCCTCTCTCACCTGTCCTTCCGCTGCCCGGACTGTCTGGGGCAGCCGCTGCAGGAGGCGCACCCTGCCTCCTCGCTTTGACCCTCCTGCTCCAGCCGGGGCTCATAGCTGTAGTTGGCGATGGTCTCCAGGCAGGCCGCCGCCTGAGCCGCGATCCCCTGACCGCTGCCAGTAAAGCCAAGGCCTTCCTCTGTGGTAGCCTTGATATTGACCTGATCCTTCCGGATACCCAGGGCCCTGGCCACATTATCCCGCATCTCCCCGATATAGGGGGCCAGCTTCGGGCGCTGGGCGATGACAGTGGCGTCAATGTTCCCGATGACGTAGAGCTCCTGGGCCACCAGCTCTCCCACGCGCTCCAGCAGCTTCATGCTGGAAGCGCCCCTGTAGGCCTCGTCCGTGTCGGGGAAATGCCGCCCGATATCTCCCAGAGCCGCTGCCCCCAGGAGGGCGTCCATGATGGCGTGGAGGAGCACGTCCGCGTCAGAGTGCCCCAAAAGTCCCTTCTCGTAGGGAATCTCCACGCCGCCCAGGATCAGCTTCCTGTCCTCTGTCAGTCTGTGCACGTCGTAGCCTGTTCCAATCCTCATCTTCTATTCCCCGCTTTCCTCTTCGTCCTGGGACTGCACCCCGGTCAGCCCCGCGCTTTGTGTCCCGGTCTGCCCTGCGTCCTGCGCCTCGATCTCATCAATCTCCTGCTGCATGTCCTCGTCAGAGGAAAGCTCCTCATCCAGCTCTTCCTCTACCGGCTTGGTCATATTCCGGATAGCATAGACGATCAGCCCGATGCCGAACACAGCAAACAGCACGCCCGCCACCACAAATCCTATATATCCCTCCGGCTTCTGGTTCATGACATCCATGACAAGCTGTACGCCTGTGTAGGTGAGGTATCCTCCCACAATGATCCAGAGCCAGTCTCTCGTTTTTCCATTCATAGTATGCGCTCCTCCATTTTTTCATATGTAGTACAAGTATATAATTTCCACCGGGATCTTGTCAATGAGCGGCACCGCCCGCAGACAAAAAAATACGGCACCGGATGATCTCCGATGCCGTATCTCTGGGAGTAGCGGGAACTGGATTCGAACCAGCGACACTACGGGTATGAACCGTATGCTCTAGCCAACTGAGCTATCCCGCCATAGTATATGGGGCCTATAGGGCTCGAACCTATGACCCTCTGCTTGTAAGGCAGATGCTCTCCCAGCTGAGCTAAGACCCCATATTTTCTGGTCTCGCGGGCTGCTTTCCCGCAACCCGCTTTGCTATTATACTATTGATTTCGAGCAAATGTCAACACTTTTTTTACATTTTTTCTCATTTTTTTCGAGAGTCCCTCAAAGGCCGGTTTTTCGGCATTTTCCGCCCCATCAGAGAAGTCCCGGGTCGATCCGGCGGTCCCGGAAGTAAAATTCCCTGTCCCGTTCGCCGATGGGCCTCATCACCCGGCAGGGGTTCCCGGCCGCCACCACATCCGCCGGGATGTCCTTTGTCACCACGCTGCCGGCCCCGATGACCGTGTTGTCCCCCACAGTCACGCCGGGCAGGAGGATGGCCCCCGCGCCGATCCAGCAGTTTTTCCCCACATGGACCGGCATATTGAACTGGTACTCCTGTTCCCTGAGTGAGGGGAACACAGGATGGCTTCCCGCGGCAATGATGACGTTAGGTCCGATCATGGTGTGGTCGCCCACATAAATATGGGTGTCGTCCACCATCGTCAGATTAAAGTTGGCATAGATGTGGCTGCCAAAGTGGACATGCCTTCCGCCCCAGTTGGCGTAGAAGGGCGTCTCAATATAGCACCCCTCCCCGATCTGCGCAAACATCTTCTCCAGCAGCGCCCTCTTCTCCTCTCCCCTGGACGGCTTCAGATGATTGTACTCATAGAGAAGATCCAGGCAGGCCGCCTGCTCCTCAAGAAGATCCCCGTCCGTGGGCAGATAGAGCGCGCCTCCGTGCATTTTCTTTTCTGCTTCCCTGTCCATATCTCGTCCCTCCGCTTGCGAATTCTCATGATGCTTTCATTATAGCAGAAAAATCTGCCTGGGACGACCTGTTTGTCAGATGAGCGCAAAGAAGCTAACCAGCAGCCTGCACCCGTAAAAGAGGATGACGACGCCGCAGACAATGTTGATGGCCCGCAGCACCCTGGCGTTAAACCGGCTGCTGAAGGCGGAGATCACCAGCGTCAGCCCTGTAAACCACAGGCAGGAGGCTGTCCCCACACCGCAGATAAAGGGGATGGACCGGGATGCCGGCAGCGTCACCCGGAAGGCACCCAGCATCATCGTCCCGTCCACGATAGCCTGGGGATTACACCAGGTCACAACGCAGGCGGAATAGACTGTTTTCCCAAGTGACATGGTCTCCCCGGAACGGTCTATGTCCTGCGTCTTTGCCCGCAGCAGGCCTGCCCCTATGAAAATAACGACAATGCTCCCCGCCAGCAGAACGACCATCTGCAGCCATTTCCACCGCTGCATCACAGCGCCGATGCCGAAAAAGCAGGCCAGAGCCAGCGTCACGTCAAAAAAGATGACGATCAGCGCTGTCGCCAGGGCACGGCGGCGCGTGTGGGTCAGAGCCCCGTTGATGACGAAAAGATTTTGCAGCCCAATGGGCGCAACATAGGCAAGCCCTATGGACAGCCCCTGAAGGAAAAATCCCATAGCCTCCTCCTCATACTGTGCCAAAAATATTTCTGTAGCAAAAAACGGCGCAGCCGCGCCGTTTTTTTATATACTCCGGGCCAAAGCCGGAACCATGCGCTCTGAAGGCAGCTCCTAGACGATGCCCTGAGCCTCCATTGCGTTTACAACCTTCTCGAAGCCCGCGATGTTTGCTCCCATCACGTAGTTTCCTTCATGGCCGTATCTCTTGGCAGCATCAGCCATGTTGTGGCAGATGTTGACCATGATGTTCTTAAGCTTGCTGTCCACTTCCTCAAATGTCCAGCTCAGGCGCTCGCTGTTCTGGGACATTTCCAGAGCAGATGTGGCAACGCCGCCGGCGTTTGCAGCCTTTCCAGGCGCGAAGAGCACGCCGTTCTCCTGCAGGTACTCAGTAGCCTCCAGAGTGGTGGGCATATTGGCACCCTCTGCAACCGCGATGCATCCGTTGGCAACGAGAGCCTTGGCATCCTCAAGGTGCAGCTCGTTCTGTGTCGCGCAGGGAAGAGCGATGTCAACCTTCACGCCCCACACGCCTCTGCCCTCGTGGTACTCAGCGTTCGGGCGATACTTTGTGTACTCGGAAAGTCTTGCTCTGTTGACTTCCTTGATCTCCTTTACTGCCGCAAGGTCAATGCCCTCAGCGTCGTATACCCAGCCTGTGGAGTCGCTCATTGTGACAACCTTGGCGCCCATCTGCTGCGCTTTCTCTGTAGCGTAGATGGCAACGTTTCCGGAACCGGACACTGCGATGGTCTTGCCCGCGATGTCCTTTCCGTTCATCTTGAGCATCTCCTCTGTCAGGTACAGAAGGCCGTAGCCTGTAGCCTCTGTTCTAACCAGGGATCCGCCGTATGTCAGTCCCTTTCCTGTCAGAACACCCTCGTACAGTCCGCGGATGCGCTTGTACTGTCCGAACATGTAGCCGATCTCTCTTGCGCCTGTTCCGATATCTCCGGCCGGAACATCTGTGTCAGCGCCGATATATTTGCATAACTCTGTCATAAAGCTCTGGCAGAATGCCATCACTTCTCTGTCTGATTTGCCCTTGGGATCGAAGTCAGATCCGCCCTTGCCGCCGCCGATCGGCAGTCCTGTAAGGGAATTCTTGAAAATCTGCTCAAATCCGAGGAATTTGATAATACCAAGGTTTACAGAGGGATGAAGACGAAGTCCGCCCTTGTATGGTCCGATCGCGCTGTTAAACTGTACGCGGTATCCTGTGTTTACCTGGACCTGTCCATTGTCGTCTACCCACGGCACACGAAATTTGAACTGTCTCTCCGGCTCAGTCAGTCTCTCAAGAAGCGCTTCCTTTCTGTATTTCTCCTCATTTGCCTCGATTACAGGTCTTAAGGACTCAAGCACTTCCTTGACAGCCTGATGGAACTCCGGCTCCGCCGGGTTCTTGGCCACAACTCTTTCAATCACTTCATCAACATATGACATTGTTTTCTTCCTCCTTGATCTTCTTATCAGGCGGAAGCCATAAAAAAGAGCAGGCATAAGCCTGCTCTTCACTAGACCTCTTTGCCTCTTTAACAGAATAAAATATTCCGGGGCAAAACACAAGTATTTTTTGCATTTTTTATGATTTTTCTGCAACTTTATACTTTCATTCCTGCATTTCAAGCTGTGTTTAGTACTTTTTTACAGAAACTTTGCAACATTGCACTTGTGAAAATGCATTTTTATCCATGTGTTCTATTTAAAGTACTCCACGCCGGACTCAAAGATCTTCAGATCCTGTTCTCCGTAAATGTTGATCGCAACGCTCCGGCCCCGGCGCTCCACATGGGCCATCTTGCCCAGTACTCTTCCGTCCGGGCTTGTGATGCCCTCGATGGCAAAGTAGGAGCCGTTCACGTTCCACTCCTCGTCGTTTGAGATGTTTCCTTCCGGATCACAGTACCGGGTAGCCACCTGGCCGTTTGCGAAAAGCCGGGCAATGGTCTCAGCAGGCGCCACAAAGCGTCCCTCTCCGTGGGAAGCCGGAGTGACATAGACGCCGCCAAGCCGGGCATTCGCGAGCCAGGGCGACTTGTCTGTCACCACCTTTGTGTACACCATCTTGGAAATGTGGCGCCCGATGGTATTGTAGGTCAGTGTAGGCGAGTTGTCTGTCTGCCCTGTAATCTTTCCGTTTGGCACCAGTCCCAGCTTGATGAGGGCCTGGAAGCCGTTGCAGATACCAAGGGCAAGGCCGTCTCTCTCATTTAAGAGCTTCTCCACCGCCTCTTTCAGCTTCGCGTTCTGGAAAGCAGTGGCAAAGAACTTGGCTGATCCGTCGGGCTCATCGCCTGCGCTGAATCCGCCTGGGAACATGATGATCTGGGACTGGCTGATGGCTTTTTCAAACACGTCTACAGAGTCCACGATGTCCGCCGCGTCCATGTTCCTGAACACCTTCGTGATGACCCTGGCCCCTGCTCTCTCAAAGGCCTTCGCACTGTCGTACTCGCAGTTGGTGCCCGGGAACACAGGAATGAACACCGTGGGCTGGGCAATCTTGTGGCTGCAGATGTGGACTTTTGATGCGTGGAAGCAGCCATCTTCCTTCAGCTCTCCGTCCTCTTTCTTCTCTGATCTGATGAACCAGCTTGTGGGGCCGTCCTGGGCGCCGGACCGTGTGGCGAACACTTTCTCCAGAGTGCCTGTCCATGCCTCTTCCGCCTCGTCAAGTCCGATGACTGCATCGCCGTAGGAGAAAGCCTTGTCGTCCGTCACCTCGCCGATGACCGTGTAGGTGATCTGCAGCTCTCCCACTTTGCCCTCCGGCACCTCAGCTACCAGGTCTCCGAAGGCGGGGGCAAAGAGTTCTCTTTCATCCATGCTGTGCTCGATCTTCACGCCCATGCCGTTTCCAAAGGCCATCTTGCTGACAGCGGCGATGACGCCGTGGCGGTCCGGCACGTAGGCGGAGAGGATCCTTCCGGCCTTGATATCCTCCGCAAATTTTCCGTACTGCTCCATCACTTTCTCATATACCGGCAGATCGTACTCATCCTTCGGGATGCGCAGCCACACAAGCTTGCTTCCCGCTTTCTTCAGCTCCGGCGTGATGATATCTTTTTCTTTTGCCACATCCACGGCAAAGGAAACAAGAGTAGGCGGCACATCGATGTCCTCGAAAGTACCGGACATACTGTCTTTGCCTCCGATGGAAGGAAGACCAAATCCAAGCTGGGCCGCATAGGCTCCAAGGAGAGCGGCAAACGGTTGGCTCCAGCGATGTGGATCCTCCGTCATCCGGCGGAAGTACTCCTGGAAAGTAAAGCGGATCTTCCGGTAGTCGCCGCCTGCTGCCACGATCTTGGCCACAGACTCTGTCACAGCGTAGACCGCTCCATGGTAGGGGCTCCAGCTTGACAGGTAGGGATCAAAGCCGTAGCTCATCATGGTCACTGTGTCACAGTCCCCTTTCAGTACAGGGAGCTTCGCCACCATGGCCTGGGTCTCTGTCATCTGATATTTTCCGCCGTGAGGCATGAACACAGATCCTGCTCCGATGGAACCGTCAAACATCTCCACAAGCCCCTTCTGGGAGCATACGTTCAGGTCTGCCAGTGTCTCCAGCCATTTCGCTTTCACATCTGTCACTTCCACTTTATCCGTCAGCACCTTGCCTGCGCGGTCCGGGATGTCCACGGCCACGCTTGTCTCCTGGTGGGCGCCGTTTGTGTCAAGGAAAGCTCTGGAGATGTTCACGATCTCTTTTCCTCTCCACACAAGGACAAGCCTCGGCTCCTCTGTCACCACAGCCACCTGCACGGCCTCCAGGTTCTCCTCTTTGGCGTAGCCCATAAAGGTCTCCACATCAGCCGGGTCAAGGACCACAGCCATGCGCTCCTGGGACTCGGAGATGGCGATCTCTGTCCCGTCCAGTCCCGCGTATTTCTTGGGCACCTTGTCCAGGTCCACCCTGAGTCCGTCTGCCAGCTCTCCGATGGCCACGGACACGCCGCCTGCGCCAAAGTCGTTGCACTTCTTGATGAGACGGCTCACCTCCTCCCTGCGGAAGAGGCGCTGGATCTTCCTCTCTGTGGGGGGATTTCCCTTCTGCACCTCCGCGCCGCAGGTCTCGATGGACTCCTCTGTGTGCACCTTGGAGGAGCCTGTGGCGCCGCCGCAGCCGTCACGGCCGGTGCGCCCGCCAAGGAGGATGATGATGTCTCCCGGGTCGGAGGTCTCACGGATCACTGCGCGCCTGGGCGCCGCTCCCATGACAGCCCCGATCTCCATTCTCTTGGCCACGTAGCCGGGGTGGTAGATCTCCTTTACCGCACCGGTGGCAAGGCCGATCTGGTTGCCGTAGGAGCTGTAGCCGTGGGCCGCCTCACGGACAAGCTTCTTCTGGGGAAGCTTTCCTTTCATGGTGTCCTTCACGGAGACAGTGGGGTCCGCCGCTCCCGTGACGCGCATAGCCTGGTACACGTAGGTACGGCCTGAGAGGGGATCTCTGATAGCGCCGCCAAGACAGGTGGCAGCTCCTCCGAAGGGCTCGATCTCTGTAGGGTGGTTGTGAGTCTCATTCTTGAAGTTCACGAGCCACTCCTCCTCCACGCCATCCACGGTCACCGGCACGACGATGCTGCAGGCGTTGATCTCGTCGGACTCCTCCTGGTCCGCAAGCTTCCCTTCCTTCTTCAGCTTGCGCATGGCCATGAGAGCCAGGTCCATCAGACAGATGAACTTGTCGTCCCTGCCCTTGAATATCTCCCTGTGGTCCGCCGCATACTGGCAGTAGGTGTCCTCGATGGGCTTTCTGTAATCTCCCTCTCCAAAGGTAATGTCTTTCAGCTCTGTGGAGAAGGTGGTGTGGCGGCAGTGGTCGGACCAGTAGGTGTCCAGCACCCGGATCTCCGTCATGGACGGGTCCCTGTCCTCCTCCCCCTTGAAATAGTTCTGGATATGCTGGAAATCCTTGAAGGTCATGGCAAGCCCGAGAGAGTCGTAGAGCTCCCGCAGCTTCTCCTCCTCCAGGTCCTTAAAGCCGTCGAAGATGATGACGTCCGCCGGCTCGTCAAACTTTGTCACCAGCGTCTCCGGCTTCTCCATGCCTGTCTCCCTTGAGTCCACAGGGTTGATGCAGTGGTGCTTCACAGCCTCAAACTGCTCGTCCGTCAGCTCTCCCTCTATCACGTAGGTGGTGGCGGTGCGGATGACCGGCTTCTCGTCCTCCTTTATAAACTGCACGCACTGCACGGCAGAGTCCGCCCTCTGGTCAAACTGGCCGGGAAGGAACTCCACGGAGAAGACCCTGGCCCCCTCTGCCGCCGGAAATGTCTCTTTATACAAAACGTCAACCGGAGGCTCCGCGAAGACGCCCCTGCAAGCCTTCTCAAAGGTCTCCTCCGAGATGTTCTCCACATCGTAGCGGATCAGCACCCGCACACCCGTAAGAGCGCTTATGCCCAGATAGCTCTTAATCTCGTGGAAGAGATCCTTTGCCTGAACCGCATACTCCGGTTTTTTCTCCACATATACTCGTTTTACATTGCCCATAAAATTTCCTCCATTTTATATATGTTGATTTTATGATACGCTGGTTTTATCATAACATGAGGTTTCTTATTAGTAAAGTTAATAAAATTAAAGATTTTTATAAGTATTTCTTATCTATTTTCCCTGTCTGTCCTCATCCTGCTGCCCTCTGCCCAAAAAATGCCGCCACACGAGGAAAATCGCAAGAAAGGCCGCAAGAAAGCCCAGGAAAAATCCTCCGATCCTCATCACCATATCGTAGAAAAATCCCTCCGGCAGCATCCGGATCATGTAGTCTGTAGCCGGGTCAAAAATCCACAGGTCATTGGTGAAAAAGATTTCGTGAAAGATGGTGAAATATTTTGTAAAATCCGAGGCAAAGAGAGCTCCAAGCAGGACCGTCACCGCCAGGAAGATGGCAAGGGCGATAAAGTAGGCCCTGGGGATGATGCGCCTCCAGTCCCCCTTCAGGAGTACGAGCAGGGCGATGAGCACAGCCGCGGCGGCAAGGAGTACCCAGCGCAGGGTCAGCCCGCCCAGGAACAGGTTCTTTACGTCCGCCATATGGAGGCGGTCCTGCTCGTTAAAGAAATCCTGGGTCTGTCCGTCCACATCCGTGATGACAGAGAGCTCCTGCCTCTTCCCGATGAGGTAATCCATCATTTTCTCCGTCACATCCATGACGTCCTCCATCTCCATATCGAGACTTTCCGTGACATTGTACTTCGCATATTCCCTCTCGTAAAACCTGTAGTCCGGGTCACCGTATATGGCCAGCTGGAAGCTGGTGAGCAGAAGAGCCAGGACAAGCAGGAGCATAGCTGCCACGGCCAGTACATGATGCAGTTTTTTCATAAAGCAATCCTTCTTTCTGTTGTCTCATTTTTGTGATTGTAATTTCCCTGATCTTCCCTTATAATACAAATGATTTTTATTAGGAGGACTTATCATGGATATTAACTATGAATTATATAAGGTATTTTACTATGTGGCCTCGACCCTGAGCTTTTCCGAGGCCTCCAAGCAGCTCTTCATCTCCCAGTCAGCGGTGAGCCAGTCCATCAAGACGCTGGAGAGAAAGCTGGACCAGGTCCTCTTCATCCGGAGCACAAAGAGGGTCCAGCTGACGCCGGAGGGAGAGATCCTGCTGCGCCACGTGGAGCCGGCCATGAACCTGATACAGCGGGGGGAGGCCCAGCTCATGGAGTCCGCCTCTACTGGGGGACAGATACGCATCGGCGCCAGCGACACCATCTGCCGGTATTTTCTCGTGCCCTACATCAAGCGGTTCCACGAGGCATTTCCCGGGGCCCACATCAAGGTGACCAACGCCACCTCCATCCAGAGCGTGGAGCTCCTGAAATCAGGGCAGGTGGACTTTATCGTGGTCAACTCCCCCAACGCCTACCTGGGGAGCGCCGCCACTGTAAAGCGGATCAAGCTGTTCCAGGACGTCTTTCTGGCCAACCGGGATTTCGCTGACCTGAAGGGGCGCCGGCTCTCCTTTGCGGAGCTTTTGGAGTACCCCATCCTGATGCTGGACAAGAAGAGCACCACAAGCGAGTTTCTCCACAGCCAGTTCCAGCAGCACCACCTGGACCTGGTGCCGGAGGTGGAGCTTAGCAGCAACGACCTGCTCATCGACCTGGCCAGGATCGGCCTTGGCATCGCCTTTCTTCCGGACTACTGCATTCCCCGGGAGGACGACAATCTCTTCATCGTACAGACAGAGGAAGAGCTGCCCCCGAGGGAGCTGCTGGCTGTCCGGGGCACCCGCATCCCCCTCTCCAGGGCTGCGGCCGCCTTCCTCGACTACTTCGAGGAGGTCTGATCCCAGAAGGCCCGCATCTTTTCGCCGGCGTTTTTCACATTGCAGATTTCCAGACCTTCCCACTCCCGCGGGAAGGTCTCTTTGTATCTGCCCTCCCGGAAGCGGTCGTCCAGAAGGAGGATCACGCCTCTGTCCTCCTCCGTGCGGATGACCCGGCCCGCGGACTGGAGCACCTTGTTCATGCCCGGGTAGACGTAGGCGTAGTCAAAGCCCCGGAGTCCCTTTTTGTCAAAGTACTCCCTAAGGAGCTCTCTCTCCCGGCACACCTGGGGCAGGCCGGTGCCCACCACGGCAGCGCCGATGAGCCGGTCTCTGGACAGGTCGATGCCCTCGGAGAAGATTCCCCCCATGACGCAGAAGCCAAGGAGGCTCTCCTCCCTCTCCTCCTCGAATTCCTCCAGAAAGATCTCCCTTGCCTCCTCCGACATGTAGGGGGCCTGGATCACGCACTGGGCGCTGCTATCCTCCTTTTCAGCCAGGAGGAGGAACTGGTCGTATACCTCCTCCATGAACTTGTAGGAGGGAAAAAAGGCCATGTAGTTTCCCTTTTTCCCCTGCACCATCTCCAGCAGATAGGAGGCGTATTTCCGGTAGGTGGCCTCCCCTCTCGCGGTGTACCGGGTGCTCACGTCGTTTCCAAGGAGAAGGAGCCGGTTCTCCCTGGCAAAGGTGGACTGGGCGTAGACCGCGTAGTCGTCCGTCTTTGTGCTGAGGAGCTGTCTGTAATAGCGGATGGGAAGGAGGGTGGCGGAGAAAAAGATGGTGCTCACCCCTTTTTCCAGAGCCTCGTTCAGATTGACCGCCGGGTTGACGCAGAACAGGCGGACAAAGAATTTTCCCTCCCCGTCAATTTCGGAATAGATCATGTAGTTCTCGTCCAGCTTTTCATAGATGGTCTCAAACATCCGCACTTCAAAGTAGAGGCTCAGCACCTCCTCCCGGACGTCCTCCTCCTTGCACTCCTCCAGATACCGCTCCATCTCAGCCATGACAGACAGAAGCTTCAGGTAGATGCCCCCGGCGCTCTCCAGCACCTGGCAGCCATCGCACTCCCGTTTCAGGGCCAGCATCTGGCGGTTGCAGTCCTCCAGCTGCCGGGCAAGCCGGACGTCCCTCGTCTTCACAAGGCGGCGGACCTTCATCACGTCCTCCTTGCAGAGGCTGGCGCTGAACATCTCCCGCCCCCGCTCCACCAGGTTGTGGGCCTCGTCAATGAGGAAGATGTAGTCCCCCTTCACCCCCTCGCCGAAAAACCGCTTCAGCTTCGCGTTGGGGTCAAAGACATAGTTGTAGTCGCAGATGACTGCGTCCGCCCACAGGGACAGGTCCAGACCCAGCTCGAAGGGGCACACCTGCCATTTCTTCGCCTGCTCCTCCACCGCCTGACGGCTCATGTCGTCAGAGGTGGTGATCATGTCATAGACCGCATCGTTGATACGGTCAAAATGTCCCTTGGCGTAAGGACAGTAGTCCGGATTGCACTCCGGCTTCTCGCAGAAGCATATCTTCTCCTTTGCCGTCAGGGTGATGACCTTGTACCGGAGAGCCGTATCCCCCTCCTCCACTGCAGCGGGCCCCACTGCGGCGGGCCCATCCGGGCCGGGCTGCTTCAGTATGTCAAAGGCCTGCTGGGCCACAGTCCTGGTGATGGTCTTGGCGGTCAGGTAGAAGAGCTTGTCCACCAGTCCCTCCCCCACTGCCTTCACAGCCGGAAAGACAGTGGCCATAGTTTTTCCCACCCCTGTGGGAGCCTGGATGAACAGCTTTTTCTGTCTCTCAATGGTCCTGTAGACAGCGGCCGCCAGCTTCTTCTGCCCGTCCCGGTACTGGTAGGGAAATTCCACCTTTTTTATGGAAGCGTTCCGCTTCTCCTTCCACTCCACCTGGAAGAGAGCCCACTTTTCGTAGGCGTCCGTGATGCCGTAAAACCACTCTCTCAGCTCCTCTGTGGTGTACTCCTGCCGGAACCGGCGTATCTCCTCTGTCTCCAGATGACAGTAGGTCATCTGCACGCCCATCTTCTCCTGCTCATGCTGATCCCCGTAGATAAAGGCATAGCATTTGGCCTGGGCCAGGTGCACCGGTACCGGCTCCTCCAGGGTGTTTACATCTCTGAACACCCCCTTGATCTCGTCGATGGCCAAGCCCTCCTCCGTGTCCATGACGCCGTCCGCCCGCCCCTCCACCTGGAGGACGAACTTCTCGTAGGGCACCTGGCATTTCATGGACACCTCCGACGTGTACATACTCCCCATCTGCCGCTGGATCTTCCGGTGGAGCCGGGCTCCCATCTGCATGGCCTCCTTGTCCGCCGAGGCAGTTCGATTGTCAAGGTCACCGCTCTGGAGGATAAACTCCACCAGGGTCCGGACCGAAATTTTGATCAGTTGCTTTTCCATAGGTCTATTATAAGTGGGGACGTAATACTTTTCAATAATGTTACGTCTGAAATTAAACCAACTGGTGGGGTATTGTGTATGACGCGGAAATATTATCTGATTATTTAGCGAAATTGTCTATCCCGCACTCTCCTGCAAATTCTGTCATATTGGGCCGGAAGCGGAGCGGCAGGTGGGTTCTCTGGCATCTGGGATTTTCACGCTCCCTGATGGCAATGGTGTCGCAGAACTCCCGCCACAACGCCTGCATCGTTTCCTCCTGATCGGAGAGATGTAAAAAGCCCTCATCCCCCCTCACTCCCGGATCCTCCTGTACAAGAACCCACCGCTTTCCCGCCTCGTGGACGACGAACATGCCGCGGTTTTTATCCCGGATCATCCAGTTCTCCATGGGAAAGCGCTCCTGAAAATGAGCCCCCAGGCAGGGAAGAACCTGGTTTTTCGGTGTGATGTCTGAAAAGAGTATCCCGTTCTCCAGCTCCCGAAAGCGGACAAATCCCGTCAGCAGGTGTGCCTCATTCCCCACGCTACGGCTCAGCTCAAACACCTTTTCCACGGCAGGGCTCCCCAAATGTTCCATAATCCTTCGAGGCTGCCTGAGCTTCCGGGCCGCCAGCAGCGTCCCCAGGATTGCCTCTCCTTTCTCTTCATCCCTGGAAAGCGCCGCATAATAAATATGACGGTAGACATTCCTTCCAAGGTTGGTGAGTATCATCCTCTCCACCGCCTCCGCCTTACCCTCATTTTCCCCTATCTCCCTGTACTCACAGAACAGCTCCGGCTCCACGCTGCCCCGGATGGCGATGCCACTGGCCCCCTCCCGGCGACGATCCTTCCACGCCTCGTGCACAGCAGAGAAAATTCCTGTAATGCTGTCCGTACAGATGTAAATGGTTTTCATATAGTGTCTCCTTTCTCTGCCATGCCGCCAAATCTCACATCGTCAAAAAGAGAGAGCTGTCTGTAGGTCATGCCGTCCGCCCCCTCAGGCAGTCTCTCCTTCTCGTCCAGAAGGTTCCGCGTAATGTAATCCTCCTCAATCTTTACCGGATACATCATCTTCCCGCTGCAGGTCAAGAAGTACAGCGCCCGTTTAAGAACCACCCCCATTTTCTTTAAATCCCCAAAGTCCAGCTTCCCATACCGCCTGGCCTTCACGATCCTGGCCGCCGATCTGTATCCAATGCCCGGCACCCGCAGCAGAATCTCATATTTCGCCGTGTTGGCCTCCACAGGGAAAACATTCAGATGCCGCAGAGCCCAGTTGCACTTTGGGTCAAGAAACACATTAAAATTAGGGTCTTTCTCCGTCAGGAGCTCCCCTGCCTGAAAATGATAGTATCGGAGCAGAAAATCTGCCTGATACAGCCGGTGCTCCCGAAGGAGCGGGGGCCCCTGCCCCGTCCTGGCTGGCAGGGATGCGTCCTCGTTTACATGGACAAATGCAGAATAGAACACTCTCTTCAGCCCGAACTTTTTGTACAGGGCCTCCGCCACATGGATAATCTGAAAATCCGTCTCCGGCGTGGCGCCTATGATCATCTGGGTGCTCTGACCGGCAGGTACAAACCTCTTTGCGTTCCGGTAGAGCTGTATCTCCTGCCTGTTCTCCTCCATCCTGTTCTGCACAAGCCGCATGGGCGCAAGGATCCTCTCTCTCGTCTTGTGGGGCGCAAGGAGACGCAGTCCCTCTGCTGTGGGCAGCTCCAGGTTAACACTCATCCTGTCCGCCAGAAATCCCAGCCTCTCCAGCAGCTCCTGGCTTGTGCCGGGGATGGCCTTCACATGGATATACCCCTGAAAGCGGTGTTCTGTCCGCAGCTTGTACAGGGCCGCATAGATCAGCTCCATCGTATAGTCCGGGCTTTTGAGCACGCCGGAGCTCAAAAAAAGTCCCTCTATATAATTACGCCTGTAAAACTCCATTGTCAGCGTACAGATCTCGTCCGGCGTAAAAGAGGCCCTGGGCACATCGTTACTCCTCCGGTTGATGCAGTATTTGCAGTCATAGATGCACTCATTTGTAAACAGGATCTTCAGCAGGGAGATACATCTCCCGTCCGCGGAGAAGCTGTGGCAGATCCCCGCCTGCGCGCAGCTTCCTATACCGGTGCCGTCATTGCTGCGCTGGGTTCCGCTGGACGTGCACGCCACGTCGTATTTTGCCGCGTCTGTCAGTATTTTCAGTTTTTCAGCTATGGACATAGACTGCTGGATTTCCATAGCTATTCCTCCCCTCTCCAAAAATAAGAACATATGTTTGTTTTTAGTATACAAACATATGTTCTACCTGTCAAGTGCCTGCTTATTTCCTTCGTCCGCCTTTAGGGGATCCCTTTCCTCATGTTACACACAATTATGCACCAGTTTGATCATTTTTCCCCAGATCCTGATACACAATTATGCACCAATAAACGTAAATGCAGACGTAATACTTTTGAAAAGTATTACGTCTGCATTTACGAATTGACTATAATTTATTCACCGCGTCCGCCAGATACTGGTTGTCCGCCTCATAGAATTTCTCTTCTTCCACAGCCTCCGCCAGCCTGGGGTCAATGGGCATTTTACCGAGAACCGGCACGCCAAGCTGCCGGGCGGTCTCCTCGATGTGGCTCTCGCCGAACACAGAGATCTTCTTCCCGCAGTCCGGGCAGACGAGATAGCTGTAGTTCTCCACAATGCCAAGCACCGGGATATTCATCTGCCGGGCCATGTTGCAGGCCTTGTCCACGATCATCTGCACCAGATCCTGAGGGGAGGTGACGATGACGATGCCGTCCACCGGAAGGGACTGGAAGACAGTGAGGGGCACGTCCCCTGTTCCCGGAGGCATATCCACGAAGAGGTAATCCAGCTCTCCCCACATGACATCGGTCCAGAACTGCTTTACCACTCCCGCAATGATGGGGCCTCTCCAGATCACCGGGTCGGACTCGTGCTCCAGGAGGAGATTGACGGACATGATCTTCGTGCCGTCCTTTGCCTCGCTGGGGAAGATACCCGCGTCGCTCCCCTTTGCCGTCTCATGGATGCCGTACATCTTCGGGATGGAGGGTCCGGTGACATCTGCGTCCAGAATTCCCACGGAAAAGCCCTGCTCCCGCATGATCCTTGCCAGGGAGGCCGTCACCATGGACTTGCCCACGCCGCCCTTTCCGCTGACAACGGCGATCACTTTATTTACATGGGAAAACGGGTTCGCCGGCTCCCTCATATCCTGGGGCTTGCTGCCACAGGAGTCTGCATGGGCGCACCCCGCACAGTCGGAGGGGGAGCACCCGTTTTGCTGCTCTGCCATTTTTACTCTACCTCTTTTCTATTGGTCTCCTCAGCTGAAACCGCTTCTTCTACTCTTCCACTGCTGCGATGACTTCGATCTCGCACAGCACGTTCTTCGGAAGGGTCTTCACAGCCACGCAGCTTCTGGCCGGCTTGGATGTGAAATATTTTGCGTACACCTCGTTAAATGCGCCAAAATCTCCCATGTCTGCCAGGAAGCAGGTTGTCTTGATGACCTTGTCGTAGGTTGTTCCTGCTGCCGCAAGAAGCTCGCCGATGTTCTTGCACACCTGCTCTGTCTGTCCCTCGATGGTGTCCGCCTCAACCGCATCTGTAGCCGGGTTGATGGCGATCTGTCCCGCCGCGTAGAATACGCCGTTGTAAATATATCCCTGTGAATAGGGTCCCAGTGCCTTTGGTGCCTTCTCTGTCGCTACTAATTTCATTTCTTATCTCTCCTTTGCCTTCTCCAATAATTTCTGTGCCACGCACACGTCAAAAAGACCCATGCCCACAGATTTAAAATACGTGGTCTTCCCCGCGATCTCATCTTCGTCCGCCCCGGACGCCAGGAACTTGTCCATAAGGACAACCCGGTCCATGGTGAGCCGTCCCTCTGCCAGGGGCTGGCTTAGATCCCCGCTCTCCTCGCAGGCGTAGGGCAGTTCGATGTACACCTTGTCCACCAGATCCCAGATCACGTCAGGTATCTCCCGCATCTTGGGAGTGTAGGATCCGATGGCAATGATGCACTTGCCCTCCAGCAGCTCCCTGTCATTGGGGAGCACAGGCTCCTCAGAGGGGGTGGCGGTGCAGATGATATCGCTGGCTTTCACAAGCTCTTCCACTGTCTTACATTGTACTACTTTCACCGCCGGGTCCGCAATAGTCTTCTTCAGCCTGTCCATAAAATCCGTCAGGTCCCGGTCGCTGTGGTTCCAGATGTACACGGTCTCAATATTTCTGGCCGCGCAGGCGTACACGGCCTGGTGGAAGCCCTGTGCTCCGGCCCCCACGATGCCCACTGTACGGGCGTCCCTTCTGGACAGATGGCGGATCCCCACGCCGCCCACGGCTCCCGTCCTCCAGGCGGTGACAGCCTGGCCGTCCATGATAGCCAGGGGCGCTCCTGTGGTCCTGTCGTTCAGGATCACAAGCCCGTCCAGGGAGGGAAGTCCCAGCTTCGCATTTTCCGGGAAAATGGTCAGCATCTTTGTGCCGATGACATTCTCCGTAAAGCAGGGCATGTAGATGAGCGTCTTGTTCTCGTGCTCGATCACCGGTCGGGGCGGCATGTAGTAGGCGTCCGCCCCGAAAATCCGGTAGGCCTCCTCAATCTGGTCCATGATCTCATTTGGATCCACCAGCTTCTCAATCTCTTCTTTCCCTAAAAAAATCATACCGTTTTACCTCTCTTGTCTTTATCAGTCGTGGTTGGCAGCCTTGTAAATCTGGTAGGCGTCCTCGGCGTCTATCTTTTTAAAGGAGCCCAGTTGGATGGTATTCCCCTTTGTGGCGCTGTCCGCCAGCTTCCGGAGCACCTCGTCGGGCTGCACGCCGATCTCCAGCTCTCCGATGCATGTGGGCATGTGAAGGGACCGGAAAAAGTCCTCCGTCGCCCCGATGGCCGCCAGAGCCGCCTTCTCATCATCCTCCTCTTTGAGGCCCCACACCTTTTCTCCATAGCGGGCAAATCTGGACGGATCGATCCTGTACACATATCTGGCCCAGCTTCCCCAGATAGCCGACAGAGTCGCCCCGTGCGCCACGTCGAACATGCCTCCGATCTCATGACCCAGCTTGTGGCAGAGGAAATCCTTGGGACGACCAAGTCCTGTCAGATTGTTGTGGGAAATGCTGCCGCACCACATGATCTCACTCATGGCATCGTAGTCCGTCTGATCCTCATAGGCCTTTGCCCCGCAGGTAACCATAGTGCGAAGAAGCCCCTCCGCAATCTCGTCTGTCAGCATATTGCCGTCCACAGGTGTGAAATACCGCTCCAGAGTGTGCATCATGATGTCCACGATGCCGCAGGTGAGCTGATACTTGGGAAGCGTGTATGTGAGCTCCGGGTTCATGATGGCAAACTTTGGACGGTTGAAATCCGTGTTGATCCCCGCCTTCTTGCCCGTCTCCTCGTTTGTGATGACAGCGGAGTCGCTTGTCTCGCTGCCGGCCGCCGAGATAGTGAGGACCACTCCCACGGGAAGGGCTGCCTGCACCTGTCTCTCCCCGGCCCAGTAGCTCCACACGTCCACGGAAGTGTCAGCCGCTCCGATGGCCACTGCCTTGGCCGTGTCAATGACGCTTCCGCCTCCCAGGGCCAGGATCAGGTCCGCGCCAAAATCCGCCGCCTTCTTCACGCCCTCTCTCACCAGGCCAAGGCGGGGATTGGGCCTGACGCCGCCCAGCTCCTCATAGGCCACGCCCTCGGCTGTCAGCTCCCCCTTCACCTTGTCCAGAAGGCCGCTCCTTACCACGCTTCCGCCGCCGTAGACAATGAGGACCTTATCTCCGCCCCACTTCTTTGCAAGCCGCCCGGCTTCCTTCTCCGCATCCTTTCCAAATATGATCTCCGTGGGTGCGTACTGCACAAAATTTTTCATAAAAAAGACCTCCTTAGCTGCAATCGTACTTTAAAGATTGTAACATAAGCAGACCTCAAATTCAATCAGTCCGACGGCTTGTCCCGGGGGAGTTTGCGTCCTATAATAATAGTGACACAAATAACAGGGCACATACTATCGGCATCTGACAGCAAAAGGAGGCAGCTATGATCAAAGAAACCTTACCAGCCCACATGGAACCGCTTGCAACTATCAACGGATTTCGCGTCCGCCCGGGCCTCTACCAGTATTTCGGGGCCTGGGCCATCCCGGCGGGAGTCAGCTTCACAGTCCACTCCCAGAACGCCACCTCCTGCGAGATCCTCCTCTACCACCGGGAAGCGGAAGAGCCCTACGCCGTCCTTCCCATACCGGAGAACTACAAAATAGGAAATGTCTTCTCCATGATCGTGTTCGGCCTGGATGTGGAAGAATTCGAGTACGCCTTCCGCCTGGACGGCCCCTGGGATCCGGAAAAGGGCCTTCTGTTCAGCAAGAAAAACGTCCTCATTGATCCCTACGCCAAGGCCATCACCGGCCAGAGCACCTGGGGGAAGAAGGTGCTGGAGAATGGCTACCGGGCCAGGGTGGTGAAAAACAACTTCTACTGGGGCGTGGCGCCCCAGCTGTGCACCCCTATCGAGGATCTGGTCATCTACGAGCTCCATGTGCGGGGCTTCACAAAAATGGCAAAGGATGTGTCCGCCCCCGGCACCTTCCTGGGCGTAAAAGAAAAGATCCCCTACCTGAAGTCCCTGGGCGTCAACGCGGTGGAGCTGATGCCTGTCTTCGAGTTCGACGAGCTCATGGACAAGCGCACCTACAATGGAAAAGAGCTTCTCAACTACTGGGGCTACAGCACAGTCAGCTTCTTTGCCCCCAACACCAGCTACGCCGCTGACGTGGAGTACAACCGGGAGGGGCTTGAGCTGAAGGAGCTGGTAAAGGAGCTCCACGACAACGGCATTGAGATCATCCTGGATGTGGTCTTCAACCACACAGCGGAGGGCAACGAGAACGGCCCCATTTTTTCCTTCAAGGGCTTTGACAACAACGTGTACTATCTCCTCACACCAGAGGGCTGCTACTACAACTTCAGCGGCTGCGGCAACACCATGAACTGCAACCACCCGGTAGTGCAGCAGATGATCCTGGACTGCCTGCGCTACTGGGTCACTTCCTACAGAATCGACGGCTTCCGATTTGACCTGGCCTCCATCCTGGGGCGCAACGAGGACGGCTCCCCCATGGAACACCCCCCGCTCCTCAAGAGCCTTGCCTTTGACCCGCTCCTTGGAAACACGAAGCTGATCGCGGAGGCCTGGGACGCGGGCGGTCTCTACCAGGTGGGCAATTTCCCGGCCTTTAACCGCTGGAGCGAGTGGAACGGAAAATACCGGGATGACATGAGAGATTTCCTAAAGGGCGGCATCTCCCACACCTCCGCGGCCCTGCAGCGGATCAGCGGTTCCCCGGACATCTATGATCCCAGGATCCGGGGCACCCACGCCTCCGTCAACTTTCTCACCTGCCACGACGGCTTCACCCTCTACGACCTGTACTCCTACAACGAGAAGCACAACGAGGCAAACGGCTGGGACAACACAGACGGCGCGGGTGATAACCGGAGCTGGAACTGCGGGGCGGAGGGGGAGACCGACAACCCGGAGGTCCTTGCCCTGCGCATGCGGATGATCCGCAACGCCTGCGCAGTCCTTCTGTGCAGCCGGGGCACACCGATGTTTTTTGCCGGAGATGAATTCTGTAACACCCAGTTCGGGAACAACAACCCCTACTGCCAGGACAATGAAATTTCCTGGCTGGACTGGTCCCTCCTGGAGAAGCACCAGGACATCTTCCGCTTTTTCCAGTACATGATCCACTTCCGCGGGGAGCACCCAGTGCTGCGGGGATCTGCCAGAAGCTGCCGCTACACCCTGCCGGACATCAGCTATCACTCAGAGGAGCCCTGGAAGGCGCCGCGGGATGACGGAAATGGTGTGGCCGGCGTCCTCTTCGCCGGCTACGACGCGGCCCGGTCCAGGGATGACATTGTCTACCTCGCGATCAACGTGCACTGGGAGGCCCACGAGCTGACTCTGCCACAGCTTCCCGGCGGCCTCCACTGGCACATCGCGGTCAACACAGGAGACGAGGGTCATATCCTCTTTGACGCACCCCTCCCCGTGCTGGGGGAGGACTCCCTGCTCATCGGAGAGCGCTCTGTCATTGTCCTTGTCGGCCGATAATCATACAGGAAAAAGCCCACACAGGCTGCTGTGTGGGCAAACTATTGTTTCAAATATTCACGCAGATCTCTATTACGGTTTCTTCACTTCCCCTGTCTCTTTTTTGGCAAGGACTGCGTAGATCTGGTCTGCGTCATAGTCCGGGGCAAACCGGCTGGCCGTCTCGCAGATAAGACTTATCTTCTCCTCCGGTTCTTCAAGCTCTTCCGCTATGACTGATACTGCCTTGTTTTTCCTGATTTTCTTGCAGACCAGTGAGATAAGCTTTGTCTCCTCCCCCTGCTCC
Organism: Faecalicatena fissicatena; assembly: GCF_016900595.1. Taxonomy (NCBI): domain Bacteria; kingdom Bacillati; phylum Bacillota; class Clostridia; order Lachnospirales; family Lachnospiraceae; genus Faecalicatena; species Faecalicatena fissicatena. The sequence continues at coordinate 4,730 of NZ_JACLYY010000008.1, read as the reverse complement.
TTCCCCTTTTCTTTTCCTCTCTCCTCCGACTCCTGCAGCTCGTCTGCAAACAGCTCTCTCAATGCCTCGCACATTTCCTTCTCCTCCTTCATCTTGTCCCAGTTGGCTCGCACGATCAAATCCATGGCCGCCTGGTACCACTTTGAATGTCTGTGCCGCTCATATCTCTCCATCAGGTCCTGCAGCTCGCGCCCCTCCTTCAGGTCTCCCCTCAGATGCTGCAGCCAGTAGTTGTCTCTCTCCGACAGCTCTCTTGTGACCAGGAGCTGCATCGCAAGGGCGTCTCCCTCAAGATAGTAAATTCCGTCCCCCTGCCTGCTGACCCGTATCCCTCTCGTCTCCTTCAGGTGCCCAAGCAGCTTCCTGGGGTAGCGCATGCACACGAATGTCAGGGTGATCTCCTCCGGGTCCACCTCCATCACCCGGTCCGTGTCCGACTGATACAGGCAGGCGTATGCGTACACCTTGTAGAAATCGTTGATGCTCAGATAATCCTCCGGGGATTTGTACTCAATAATGTTGTAGCTCTTGAATATCCTTCCGATATTCTTCTCCAGGCGGATGCCTTTCTCCTTTTTCACGACCAGCACATCCATCTGCAGGGGCTCCTTTGTGAGCTGGCGCTCATCCACGATCTCCAACAGGTCAAGCTCCTTTTCCAGTTCGATCCGCAGCACCGCACCGAACGCCGGATGCCAGGACAGTCTTCTCTTCTCCTGCTCCATCCCTCTCCTCCTTGTCAGTATAATACAGTTTCTTCCCTCCGTGCAACTTTTACATAAATTTTTCATCATTTCCGGGTAATCCGGCAGAAATGCCCGATACGTCAGATATGAATGGGAACCGCTTTTGAACGATGCGGTTCAAGAAATGTTTCCTCAAAAAAAGAAGATACTAAAAGCTTACATCAGCTTATGTCTTCTGTCAACAAAAAACAGCGCAAGCTGTGCGCCTTTTCTCTCTTTGGGGCGCGCATCCTGCGCTGTCCTTATTTCATTCTAAATCCGGCCTTATCTCTCCTGGATGACCTTCTCGATCTCCTCTTTCTTGGGCATGACCTTCAAAGCTCCCTTTCGCGTGGTGATGATGGAAGCGCCCGCATTGGCAAAGGTGAGCATCTCCTTTAAATTCTCCTCCGTCAGATCCTCCAGGCCGTGCTCCAGAATGTAGTTCAGGGTGCAGGCCTCAAAGGTGTCCCCCGCTCCCGTCGTCTCGATGGTGTCCTCCCTCACAAAGGGGGCCGCCTCCACGATCATATCCTTATAGAAGGCACGGCTTCCCTCTTTTCCGAGAGTGACACAGATCAGGGGAATATCAAACTGCTCCCGCAGCATCTCCACTCCTTTATTGTAGTCTGTCGTCCCGGTCATGAACTCCATCTCGTTGTCCGAGATCTTCAGGATGTCGCACTTGGACATGCCGTACAGGATCTCCTCCTTCGCCTGATCCAGGCTGTCCCAGAGGGGCTCCCGCAGGTTCGGGTCAAAGGAGACGAGAAGCCCGTTCTCCTTCGCCACGTCGATGGCGTAGCGCGTGGCCTCCCTCACGCCTGCATGGGTGGAGGAAAGAGTTCCGAAGTGGAAGATCCTCGCCTTTTTGATCAGCTCCGGGTCAACCTCCTCCTTTGTTAGCATCATATCAGCGCCCGGGTTGCGGTAAAAGGAAAATTCCCTGTCCCCGTCCGGAAATGTGTGCACAAATGCCAGCGTCGTGTGTACCTGGTCATCCATGGCAAGGGCGGACACGTCCGTACCGCTTTCCTCCACCACTTTCTTCAGCATTTTTCCAAACTGGTCATTTCCAACCTTGCCGATAAAGGCCGTCTTCTTGCCCAGCTTGTTCAGCATGGCCAGCACATTACAGGGAGCTCCCCCAGGATTTGCCTCCAGAAGAGGGTTCCCCTGACCGCTCAGGCCGTTCTCCGTAAAGTCGATCAAAAGCTCTCCAAGCGCCACCACATCGTATCTTGTCTCCATACTCGTTCCTCCTGTTCTGCATGTATCAGCAGTCCATCGTCTTTTTGAGGGACCATGTCTGCATTGAGCGTATTTTTAAATTTCCGGCAGGAACGGACAGAAAATTTTTATCCTGGCTCCGGTCAGCGAAAACATTACAGCTGTGGTTGGTCCTGTAATCCTCCGCAAACACTTCAATGGAACTGGTGTCCACAAATATGTGGACAGAGAACACCCCCGGCTCCTTCAGTCTGAGAGGGCTGTGGCTGACGCCTCTGCTCCAGCCATCCGCTTGGTTTCTGTCAAAATACATGTGCTGTCCCTTCAGGTCAAAGGTAATCTTTGTCTGCCTGGTCCTGTCCTGATCGCAGCGCAGCAAAAGGGAAAATGCGCTGGCTGTCGTCTCTTTCAGGTCCACTTCCATTTTCAGCTCATAGGCGTATCCGTCCTGCAGCGGGATATCCTCTCTCCCGCCTTCCACAAGCACATTCTCCTGCACAGTTTCCTCTCCGCGGAGTGTCTCCAGCTCCTCCACAGGCTCAAAGCTGAGGGTATGGTCTGCGTTCATTTTGACCTGCCGCGGCACGGCAAAGGATCCGCACCACCCTTCCCTGTAGGCCGGACCCCAGTCCTTCCAGAAGGGCATCCAGTCCCAGGCATTGGCCCACCCTATGACAAGGCGCCGCCCCTTCCCGTCCACAAAGGACTGAGGCGCGTAGAAATCAAATCCCCAGTCAGCCTCTCCCGAGACATCCCAGACAAACTTCCCTGTCTCATAGCTGAAATCTCCAACCATGTACACACAGGTCCGCTCTCCCGCACCCATAGGTGACACAAGGAGCACATATTTGTCTCCAAGAGGAAAGAAATCCGGGCACTCCCACATGTATCCCCATTCACCCCTGCTCTGGGCAAGGACACTGAAAAATTCCCAGTGGAGCATGTCTTCAGACACATATAAAAGAGCCTGCGCAAGATTATTTTTGCTTGCTCCACATATCATATAATATTTCCCGTCATTTTTCCACACTTTTGGATCCCTAAATAAATGTTTTGGCACTCCCTCCGGGGCTGCGAGAACCGGATTTCCCTCATATTTTTCAAAATGGATGCCGTCTTCACTGAAGGCGATACACTGGGTCTGTTCAAAACCGCTGCCATTGTTCGTACATCCCGTGTACATAAGGAACAGCTTTCCGTCGTGCTCGATAGCGCTCCCAGAAAAGCAGCCTCCCCGGTAATGGTCATCATATGTCTCGCTGGGCGCCAGCGCAAGGGGAAGGTGTTCCCAGTGGACAAGATCCTCACTGACGGCATGCCCCCAGTGCATATAATCCCAGTGTCCGTAGTAGGGGTTATACTGATAAAAAATGTGGTATTTCCCCTTGTAGAAAATGAGCCCGTTGGGGTCATTGATCCATCCGGTCTGGGGCATAAAATGATAGTCCTGGCGCATCCGGCCTTGTTTTACACTCTCCTTGTTCTGGTCGATATACGCCTGGGCGCGGGCTATGTTTTTCTGCATGATTTCTTTTGACATTCTCTTTCGCTCCTATAGCTAATCCCTTTCCAAAAAGCCGCACTTTTTTTGTTATTTATCCATCTCATCTCGGTTTTCTTTTTTCTCTGTCCAGAATTTTTTCAAAACTTTTATGAGGTTCTGACTGGTACCAGTATGCTACACTTGACAAGTCGTCCTGACGTTCAAACAGTCCGCCCGGGCCTGAGCCAATCTGCTGCAACGTAACTTTTAAATTCTCGTCAAAAAAGATAGGATCCAACACATGCCATCTGTAAAGTCCACGCATAGGCGGACAGTCATCATTATAATACGGACTTTTAGATAGATCATCCTGCTTCGAATAATAGGGATAACCCAGATACGACGTACTGTACGTTTTTTCCACAGTCTTTCCATTCTCCTGCACGGCAAAGCTCCATGAACCGCCGAAATAGTCTTCCATCCCGGTTCCACAAACAGTCGGATACCTATCATCCCCGTCTATATAAAATTTCACCTCGCCTTCTCCCCACCAATATCTCTGCAGAACCGATAGAGCAATATAAGTACCTACATACCACCCCTGGCCTGTTATGCGGTCTGCGATCACGTAATCCTCACCTGTTCTGGAAATCGCTTCCCGTCTCCAGCTTGCATGAAAATATTTCGTCTGCGGCGGGAGTGTATCATAAAGCACATAATCTATCTGATAAAAAAATTCCGGAATCACATTGGCATGTTGACTTTCTACTGTAATCTTTGCTTTTTCCCTGAATGGCATCTGAAAATATGAATTCAATCCGCGGGCAGGTGCTACAATAATCGCAGATGAATCAATCAGGCATTCTCTTCCAAAACCGCAGCAAAAAAAATCTCCCAGTGGGACCTCCACAGATGGACTAACTTCCTCATCCCAATACATTCTCAAAATCAGGTCCCTCAGTACAAAGCACTCTGACGGGGATGTCTTCTGATCTACAGTAATCCAGATATGTGTTATAACACCCGGTCCTTTCATCTCTCCTAGGATAATCTCTTCATGGGGCCTTATGTTTTTCAAACAGGGGCTCCCTTTTCTGGACGGTCCCAGCACACTTTCCCTCATCCCTCCTCTTCCCTTTTCTCCGGTAGGATTCTCAGCGTTCACTGCTCTGCTTCTTCCCTGTGAAAGATAAGGCAGCATTCCCATGCTGCCTGCAGACTGTAGACAAAGGTGGTGCTGGAGCCCTAGCTCCAGCACCACTCTTTTTGCCAAAATGCCAACTCCCATATTT